>JBEOKH010000190.1:0-16533 GCA_040275625.1 Thauera sp.
CCGAAGTGGCGCAGTGGAACCTCGCGGTCCATCAGGCCGTTTACGCGGAACTGTCCGAAGGGCGCGTACCGATCATGCTCGGCGGCGATCATTGCCTCGCGATCGGCTCGATCAGCGCGGTGGCCCGCCACTGCCGCGAGACCGGCCGCAAGCTGCGCGTGCTGTGGTTCGACGCCCATGCCGACCTCAACACCGCCACCATGACGCCGTCGGGCAACATCCATGGCATGCCGGTCGCCTGCCTGTGCGGCCATGGCCCCGAGATGTTGACCGGGATCGGCGGCGTAGTGCCGGCGATCACGCCCGACCAGATCCGCCAGATCGGCATCCGTAGCGTCGACGAAGGCGAGAAGCGTTTCCTGCACGAGCTGAAGGTCGAGGTCTTCGACATGCGCTACATCGACGAGATCGGCATGCGCGCCACCATGGAGCAGGCGCTCGCCGGGATGGACGACGATACCCATCTGCACGTCAGCCTCGACGTCGATTTCCTCGACCCGGCCATCGCGCCCGGCGTCGGCACCACCGTCCGCGGCGGACCGACCTATCGCGAGGCCGAGCTGTGCATGGAAATGATCGCCGACACCGGCTGCCTGGCCTCACTCGACATCGTCGAGCTCAACCCTGCGCTGGACAGCCGAAACATGACCGCCGAGCTGGCGGTTGATCTGGTCGAGAGCCTGTTCGGCAAGAGCACGCTGATGCGCATGCACCGACATTACCGCTGAGCGTCCGTGCGCCGCGAGCGGGCGCGGGTTCAAAGTCAGCGGCTATTTCAGGTTGCCGGAGAGGAATTGTTGCAGGCGTTCGCTGTGCGGGCGCGCGAGGACTTCCCGCGGATTGCCCTCCTCCTCCACACGGCCCTGGTGGACGAAGATCACGTGGTTCGACACCTCACGCGCGAAGCCCATCTCGTGCGTCACCACCATCATCGTGCGCCCTTCCTCGGCCAGCGAGCGCATCACCTTGAGCACCTCGCCGACGAGTTCCGGGTCAAGCGCCGAAGTCGGCTCGTCGAACAGCAGCACCGAGGGCTCCATCGCCAGCGCGCGCGCGATCGCCACGCGCTGCTGCTGCCCCCCCGACATATGCGCCGGATAGCTGTCGCGCAGCTTCCACACCCCAACCCGCTCGAGGTAGCGTTCGGCACGCTCGAGCGCCTCGACCTTCGGCAGTCCCAGCACATGCACCGGCGCCTCGATGACGTTCTCCAGCACCGTCATGTGGCTCCACAAGTTGAAATGCTGGAACACCATCGACAGACGAGTGCGGATCTGCTGCAACTGGCGGGCGTCCTTGACGATCAGGTCACCCTTGCGGTTGCGCACCAGCTCCACCTCCTTGCCACCAACCAGGATGCGGCCCGCAGTCGGACATTCGAGGAAGTTGATGCAACGCAACCAGGTGCTCTTGCCCGAGCCCGAGGAGCCGATGATGCTGATCACATCGCCTGCGTTCGCCGTCAGCGAAACACCCTTGAGCACCTTGTGATCGCCATAGGATTTGTGCAGGTCCTCGACGCGGACCTGCTCGACAGTGGCCTTTTCGTTCATGTTGTTCTCTTGCATTGCGGCGTTCGTGACGGCCTCGGGCACTGCGTGTGAGGTAGCAGGCTGCGCGCCGGCACATCGACCACGGCGGGTTCGATCATGCTTGCGTGCCCTGGCTGGCCTTGCGCGGCGCAAGATGCGCGAGCCAGCGCCGCTCGGCGAGCTTGAACAGGCCCACGAGCGCGAAAGTCAGCGCGAGGTAGAGCAGGCCGACGAAGACGAAGGCCTCGAAGGGCGCGAAATGGCGGGAATAAACGTTGCGCGCGGCTCCGGTCAGATCGACGAGGGTCACCGCGCTGGCGATGGCCGACCCTTGCAGCATGAGGATGACCTCGTTGCTGTATGACGGAATCATGCGCCGCAGCGCCGACGGGATCACGATGCGCTGCAGCGCCTTCATGCGGCTCATGCCCATCGCGCGCGCGGCCTCGAGCTCGCCGTGCGAGGTGTTGCGCATGCTGCCGGCGAGGATCTCGACGGTGTAGGCACAGGTGTTGAGGCCAAAGGCCAGCAGCGCGCAGAAATAGGGCTCACGGAACAGGACCCATAGCGGATGCCCCGCCTCCCAGGCCGCGCGCATCCACTCCCACTGCGAGGCGCCGTAGTAGATCAGCAGCAACTGCACCAGCATCGGCGTGCCGCGAAAAAAGTAGGTATAGGCCGCGACCGGCGTCGACACGAAGCGGTTCGTTGACAGCCGCAACACCGCGAGCGGGATCGCCGTAAAGAAGCCGAACAGCAGCGCGAAGCCGGTGAGCTCGATCGTCATCCACAGCCCACGCCAGAACTCGGGCAGGTTGCCGGTGATGACTTGAACGTCGAAGAGTTCCATGTCCGTTTCCCGCCCTCAGACCTGCGTTTCGCGCACGCCGACGCTGTAACGTTTCATCAGCACGCCGAGACCGTAACTCGACAGTGCGGTCATCGCGAGATAGAGCACGCACACCGCGAGATAGAAGGTGAAGGGCTGGTGTGTCGAGCGCCCGGCCTGATCGGCGATGCGGGTCATGTCGGAGAGGCCGATCATCGACACGATGGCGGTGCTCTTGAGCAGCACGAGCCAGTTGTTGCCGATGCCCGGCAGCGCGAAGCGCAGCATCTGCGGGAACAGGATGCGGCGGAAGATCTGCCACCCCGTCATGCCATAGGCACGCCCGGCCTCGATCTGGCCAGCCGAGACAGCGAGAAAGGCGCCGCGGAAGGTCTCGGTGAAGTAGGCCCCGAAAATGAGGCCGATCGTAAGCACGCCAGCGGCGAAGGGATTGATCTCGATGAAATCCCAGCCGAAATGGTCGATGACGAGGTTGAGCAGCAGTTGTCCGCCATAGAACACCAACAGCATCATGACCAGGTCGGGCACCCCGCGCATCACGGTGGTGTAGAGCATGGTCCACAGGCGCAGGGGCAGGAAACCGGAAAGCTTGCAGGCAGCCCCGATCAGCCCGGTCGCCACCGCCAGCAGTACCGACAGCAGCGCGACCTGCAGGGTGACCCAGGCACCCGCGATGAGGCTGGGGGAATACTCGATCAGGGCATCCATGGCGCGCTGACTCCCGATATGCTTTGCGCGCCCTTGACCCGGGAGGTGCGCGCCCGGAAAACGTAAAGGCGCCGTCCGCCCGCGCGGTCTGGCGCCTCCGGCAGGCCCGTCAGTTGCCGTAGATATCCATCGGGAAGTATTTCTTCTGGATCTCGTCGTACTTGCCGTTGGCACGGATCGCCGCGAGCGCCTTGTTGAGCTGCTCGGTGAGCTCCTTGTCGCGCTTGCGCACGGCGATGCCGATGCCCTCCCCGATCACCGCCTTCTCCTCCGCTGTCTTGCCGAACAGGCGCTCGCCGGCGACATCGTAACCCTCGCCCTCCGGCTTGGTCAGGAACCCGCCATAAGCCTCGAGGTAATCCGCGAAGGCGGCATCCATGCGCCCCGAGCGCAGGTCGAGATAGGCCTCATCCTGCTTGGCGTAGCGCACGATCTCCGGTCCCTTGCCGTCCCAGTACCTGGTCGCGTAATTGTCCGACACAGTGCCGCGCTGCACACCAACCTTCTTGCCCTTGAGCGTGGCCAGATCGGGCTGCAGCGGCGAGCCCTTCTTGGTGATCAGGGCCAGCGGCGAAGCGTAGTACTTGTCGGTGAAGTCGACCTTGGCCTTGCGCTCTTCGGTGATCGACATCGAGGCGACGATGGCGTCGAACTTGCGCGACATCAGCGCCGGGATCATGCCGTCCCACTCCTGCTTCACCCAGGTACACCGGGCCTTGAGCTCTTCGCACAGGGCATTGCCGATGTCGATGTCGAAACCGCGCATGCTGCCGTCGGCCGCGGTGACGTTGAAGGGGGGGTAGGCCCCTTCGGAGGCCAGGCGGATCTCGGTCCAGTCCTTGGCGTAGCTGGCACCCGCCTGGAGGGCAAGCACGGCACACAGCAGAGCGTATTTTTTCATCCACAACTCCTCGTTTCTTTGTCGACGGTTTCTTCGTAACGGCACGGCCAGTGTTCTCAGGGGCGCAGGCAAGTCAACGACTGCGCCACGCGGGCCGAATGGTGGCAAGAAACAGGCGGCACCTCAATTGGCGTAAGCCATGATAGTGCGCGGCGGCCACGAACTGCGTCCCGTAATCGGTCGGCGCAGAGACTATCACGTCGGCTGCCTCGCCCAGCGTTCGTAGGCACGCTTGCCTGCTCACCAGACGTGCCGAATTGCCCGAACGGAGCAGAAGTTGGGCAGCCGGCCCGCGCCGCTTCCCGGGCCTGCCACCCCGGCGCGCTGGCACGGCGCCGCTGCAACCCTGGCCAGGACCGGCCACCTGTGGCGTAATGAAGGGCCCTGCTTCCCAGAC
The DNA here is from genome assembly GCA_040275625.1 of Thauera sp. Lineage (GTDB taxonomy): Bacteria > Pseudomonadota > Gammaproteobacteria > Burkholderiales > Rhodocyclaceae > Thauera. Next base: position 4,389 of record JBEOKH010000190.1, read on the forward strand.
GACGCCGATGTCCTCCTCCGTTCCGCTCTCCGTTCTCGATCTCGCGCCGATCACCGCTGGCAGCACGGCGGCAGACGCACTGCGCAACACACGCGAGCTGGCCCAGCTCGCCGATCGCTGCGGCTACACCCGCTACTGGCTGGCTGAACACCACAACATGACCGGAATCGCCAGCGCCGCCACTGCGGTCGTGATCGCCCACATCGCCGGCGCAACGCGGCGCATCCGCGTCGGCGCTGGCGGCATCATGCTGCCCAACCATTCGCCGCTGGTGATCGCCGAGCAGTTCGGTACGCTCGAGTCCTTGTTCCCCGGGCGCATCGACCTCGGGCTGGGGCGCGCACCGGGCACCGACCAGACCACCGCGCGTGCACTGCGCCGCCACCTCGCCGCCAGCGACGACAGCTTCCCGCAGGACGTGCTGGAGTTGCAGGCCTACTTCCGCCCGGCCCGCCCCGGCCAGGCGGTGCGCGCCGTGCCGGGCGAAGGACTCGAGGTGCCGCTCTGGCTGCTTGGCTCCAGCCTCTACGGCGCCGAGCTCGCCGCCCACCTCGGCCTGCCGTTCGCGTTTGCATCGCACTTTGCGCCGCGCTTCCTGCTCGAGGCCGTCGAGCTCTATCGCAGCCGCTTCCAGCCGTCGAGCCAGCTCGACAAGCCTCATGTGACGGTGGCTGCCAACGCCATCGCCGCGCCCACCGACGACGAGGCGCACTTCCTGCTGCGCTCGTTGCGCCTGCGCTTTGCCGGGATGGCGCGCGGCGTGCGCGGACAGCTGCCACCACCGGAGGCCTTCGTCGAGGCCGAATGGTCGCCGGCCGAGCTCGCCTTTGCCCAGCAGTCGCTCGCCTGCTCGGCCGTGGGCGCACCCGACACGGTGCGCCGTGACCTCGAAACGCTGCTCGAGCGCACCGGCGCCGACGAATTGATCCTCACCGCACAGATCTTCGACCACGCGGCGCGGCTGCGCTCGATGGAGCTCGTCGCATCCACCTGGGGCCTGCCGGTCGCCGAGCGCGCGCGCGCAATGAGCGTGACAACCCGGTAAGCAGGCGGACGCCAGACGACCTGCGGTCATCATGGATCGCAAAATGCGAAAGCCGCGCCACACCCTCGTGTGACGCGGCTTTCGCGATGGCAGTCAAACTCCCCGGCTTCGACCCAGATCTGCCGGGGCGAACTCAGTGCGGGCGCAGCGTGGACTTGTCGCCCTCGCCTTCCTCGGCCACCGGCGCAGCGGCGGTGGTCGCAACCGCCTCGTCGGGCAAGGGCTCGGGATTGCGCTCGAGCGCAAGTTCGAGCACCCGATCGATCCACTTCACCGGCACGATCTCGATTACATTCTTGATGTTCTCCGGGATCTCGGCCAGGTCCTTGACGTTCTCCTCGGGAATCAGCGCCGTGCGAATGCCACCACGCACCGCCGCGAGCAGTTTCTCCTTGAGGCCGCCGATCGCAAGGACCTCGCCACGCAGCGTGATCTCACCGGTCATCGCGACGTCACAGCGCACCGGGATACCGGTCAGCACCGACACCAGCGCGGTGGCGATGGCGATGCCGGCCGATGGACCATCCTTGGGGATCGCGCCCTCGGGCAGGTGGATGTGGAGATCGCTCTTCTGGTAGAAGTCGGGGTCGATGCCGAGCGAGCGCGCGCGCCGGCGCACTACCGACAACGCCGCCTGGATCGACTCCTGCATCACCTCGCCAAGCTTGCCGGTGGTGACGATCTTGCCCTTGCCGGGCAGTTGCACCGCCTCCACGGTCAGCAGCTCGCCACCGACCTCGGTCCACGCCAGTCCGGTGACCTGGCCGGTCTGGTTTTCCTTCTCGGCCATGCCGAAGCTGTACTTGCGCACGCCGAGGAACTTGTCGAGGTTCCTGGCGTTGACGATCACCTTGCTGTTGCGGCTCTTGATCACGAGCTGCTTGACCACCTTGCGGCAGATCTTGGAGATCTCGCGTTCGAGGCTGCGCACACCCGCTTCGCGGGTGAAGTAGCGCACGATGTCGCGCAGCGCCTCTTCGGTGACCGACAGCTCCTCGCGCTTGAGGCCGTTGTTCTTGATCTGCTTGGGAAGCAGATAACGTTGCGCGATGTTGACCTTCTCGTCCTCGGTGTAACCGGAGAGACGGATGACCTCCATACGGTCGAGCAGCGCCGCCGGGATGTTAAGCGTGTTCGCAGTAGCGACGAACATCACGTCGGAGAGGTCGAAGTCGACCTCGATGTAGTGGTCCTGGAAGGTGTGGTTCTGCTCGGGGTCGAGCACCTCGAGCAGCGCCGATGAGGGGTCGCCACGGAAGTCCATGCCGAGCTTGTCGACCTCGTCGAGCAGGAACAGCGGGTTCTTGATCCCCGCCTTGGTCATGTTCTGCAGGATCTTGCCCGGCATCGAGCCGATGTAGGTACGGCGGTGACCGCGGATCTCGGCTTCGTCACGCACCCCACCGAGCGCCATGCGGATGAACTTGCGGTTGGTGGCCTTGGCGATCGACTGGCCGAGCGAGGTCTTGCCCACGCCCGGGGGGCCGACGAGGCACAGGATCGGCGCCTTGACCTTGTCCACACGTTGCTGCACGGCAAGGTATTCGAGGATGCGTTCCTTGACGCGCTCGAGACCGTAGTGGTCCTTGTCGAGGACCTTCTCGGCTTCGCCCAGATCCTTGCTCACGCGCGACTTCTTCTTCCACGGCAGGCCGATCAGGGTGTCGATGTAGTTGCGCACCACGGTGGCTTCGGCCGACATCGGCGACATCAGACGCAGCTTCTTGAACTCGGCCTCGGCCTTCGCCAGGGCTTCCTTGGGCATGCCGGCGGCCTTGATCTTCTTGTCCATCTCCTCGAGATCGGCGCCCTCCTCGCCCTCACCGAGCTCCTTCTGGATCGCCTTTACCTGCTCGTTGAGGTAGTACTCGCGCTGGCTCTTCTCCATCTGGCGCTTGACGCGGCCGCGGATGCGCTTCTCGACCTGCAGGATGTCGAGTTCGCCTTCAAGCTGGGCAAGCAGCTTCTCGAGGCGCTCGCCGGCGCCGAACATCTCCAGCACCTCCTGCTTCTGTTCGAGCTTGAGCGGCAGGTGGGCGGCGATCGTGTCGGCAAGGCGACCGGCCTCCTCGATGCCCGCCAGCGAACTGAGGATCTCCGGCGGGATCTTCTTGTTCAGCTTAACGTACTGGTCGAACTGGGCGATGATCGCTCGCCGCATCGCCTCGAGCTCATGGGTCGGCGCCTCGGTGACCGGCACCGGACGCACACTCGCGACGAACAGATTGCGCTTGTCCTCGATGTGATCGATGCATGCACGCTGCACGCCCTCGACCAGCACCTTGATCGTACCGTCGGGCAGCTTGAGCATCTGCAGGATGTTGGCGATGCAACCGATCGCGTACAAATCCTCGACCGCAGGTTCATCCTTGGCGGCCGACTTCTGGGCAACGAGCAGGATGCTCTTGCCGTCTTCCATGGCGCTTTCGAGCGCCTTGATGCTCTTCGGGCGACCGACGAAGAGTGGAATCACCATGTGCGGAAAAACCACCACGTCGCGCAGCGGCAACAGCGGCAATTCCATCGCTTCGTTGGGGAGGTCAGCAGGACCCGGCATTTTCTAGGATTCCTCAAGCAAAAGGTCACACCCATGTGTGGGCGTGACCTGGAAATTCAAGCGGCGGGCCATGCTGTGCCGGCCTGGCAGGCACAGCAGTCCGTCTAGTTGGCGCCCGACACCTTTTGCTGCTCGGCGTATATGAGCAGCGGCTTGCCGCCTTCCTCGATGGTCGACTCATCCACGACCACCTTGGCCACGTTATCGAGCGTGGGCAGGTCGTACATGATGTCGAGCAGCGCCGCCTCGAGGATGGAGCGCAGGCCGCGCGCGCCGGTTTTGCGCTTTATCGCCTTGCGTGCCACCGCATGCAGCGCGTTCGGACGGATTTCGAGGTCGACCCCTTCCATCGAGAACAGTTTCTCGTACTGCTTGACCAGGGCGTTCTTCGGTTCGATGAGGATCTGGATCAGCGCGGCCTCGTCGAGTTCCTGCAGCGTGGCAACCACAGGCAGGCGACCGATCAGTTCGGGGATGAGACCGAACTTGATAAGGTCCTCAGGTTCGACCCGGCGGAAAGTATCGGTGAGATTCTTGCTCTCCTTGCTCTTGACCTCGGCACCGAAGCCGATGCCGACCTTCTCCGTGCGATTACGGATGACCTTTTCCAGGCCGTCAAAGGCACCGCCGCAGATGAACAGCACGTTGGTGGTGTCGACCTGGATGAAATCCTGGTTCGGATGCTTGCGCCCACCCTGCGGCGGGATCGCGGCCACCGTACCTTCCACCAGCTTGAGCAGCGCCTGCTGAACGCCCTCGCCCGACACGTCGCGGGTGATCGAGGGGTTGTCGGCCTTGCGCGAGATCTTGTCGATCTCGTCGATGTAGATGATGCCCTGCTGGGCCTTTTCGACATCGTAGTCGCACTTCTGAAGCAGCTTCTGGATGATGTTCTCGACGTCCTCGCCAACGTAACCCGCCTCGGTCAGCGTGGTGGCATCGGCCATCACGAAGGGGACGTTGAGCAGGCGCGCCAGTGTCTGCGCGAGCAGGGTCTTCCCTGAACCGGTGGGGCCGATCAGCAGGATGTTGCTCTTGGCGAGTTCGACGTCGTCCTGCCGCGCCTCGAGGTGACGCAGGCGCTTGTAGTGGTTGTACACCGCGACGGAGAGGCTGCGCTTGGCATATGACTGCCCGATCACATACTGGTCGAGGATGTCACAGATTTCGTGCGGGGTGGGCAGAGTGCCCTTGATACCTTCCGGGTCATCCGCACCGACGACCTCATCGCGGATGATGTCGTTGCACAGCTCGATGCATTCGTCGCAGATGAAGACCGAAGGGCCGGCGATCAGCTTGCGCACCTCGTGCTGGCTCTTGCCGCAGAAGGAGCAGTACAGCAGCTTCTCGCCGCCAGCCTTCTTGTCCGTCATGTGGGGGTTCTCCTGATTCAGGTGTCGTCGCGGCTGGTGAGCACCTTGTCGACCAGGCCGTACTCCACCGCGGCCGCGGCAGACATGAAGTTGTCGCGGTCGGTGTCCTTCTCGATGCGCTCGAGGGGCTGCCCGGTGTGCTTGGACAGCATGTCGTTGAGGCGCGAGCGCAGGTAAAGGATTTCGCGGGCGTGGATTTCGATGTCCGAAGCCTGGCCCTGGAAGCCGCCGAGCGGCTGGTGGATCATGACACGCGAGTTGGGCAGAATGAAGCGCTTGCCCTTCTCGCCTGCCGCCAGCAGGAAGGCGCCCATGCTCGCCGCCTGGCCGATGCACAGCGTGCTGACATTTGGCTTGATGAACTGCATGGTGTCGTAGATCGCCATGCCGGCAGTGACCGAACCGCCAGGCGAGTTGATGTAGAAGTAGATGTCCTTGTCCGGGTTTTCGGACTCGAGGAACAGGAACTGCGCGACGATCAGGTTGGCGGTCACATCATTGACCGGGCCAACGAGGAACACCACCCGCTCCTTCAGAAGGCGCGAATAGATGTCGTAGGCGCGTTCGCCGCGACCACTCTGTTCGACCACCATCGGGACCAGGCCGAGGCCGACCGGGTTCCAGTCGCTGCTGTGCTGGGGTGTTCCTTGCATCATTGGTCAGACCCTTTGCGGTATCAGGCCGCGTTATTGCCCATCAGTTCGTCGAACGCCACGTCCTTGTCGGTCGTGTCGGCCTTGGCGCTGACCCATTCGACGACGTTGTCTTCGATCACGACGGCTTCGGCCTGCGCCAGGCGTTCGGGTTGAGCGTAATACCAGCGCACGAGTTCCGAAGGATCTTCGTAACTTTGTGCCATTTCCTCGACCAGCGCACGGATCTGCTCGGGCTTGGCGTGCAGTTCGTTGACCTTGACCAGCTCAGCCATGATCAGGCCCAGCTTGACGCGGCGCTCGGCCTGCTCGGTGAACCACGACGGATCGACCGGAATGTCCTTGGTCTTGAGGCCGCGCATCTCGAGGTCGCGGCGGGCGTTGTCGGCGAGTTGGCTGGACTCGGCCTGGACCAGGGCCTTGGGCACTTCGATCGGCGTGATCTCGATCAGTGCGTTCATGACCTGCTCCTTGACGCGGGCCTGGATGCGGCGCTTGACCTCGCGCTCGAGGTTGCCCTTGACCTCTTCGCGCAACTTGGCCACGTCACCGTCGGCCACGCCAAGCGACTTGGCGAAGTCGGTATCGACTTCGGGCAGCACCGGCGCCTCGACCGCCTTCACGGTGATCTCGAACTGCACCGGCTGACCGGCCAGGTGCGCGGCGTGATAGTCGTCGGGGAAGCTCATGTCGAAGGTCTTGCGCTCGCCGACCTTGAGGCCGACGACCGCATTCTCGAAGTCCTTGAGCATGGAGCCAGCGCCGACCACGAACGGGAAGTCCTGCGCCTGGCCGCCGTCGAACACCTCGCCCTCCTTGCGGCCGGTGAAATCGATCACTACGCGGTCGCCCTCGGTGGCCGCGCGATCAGCAGCGGAGAAGGTCGTGCGCTGCTTGCGCAGTACCTCGATCGTCTTGTCGACCTCGGCGTCGCCGACGGTCAGCACCGGGCGCTCGATCCTGGCAGCCGCCACATCGCCAACCACGACATCCGGATAGACTTCGAAGACCGCGGTGAACGCGAGCGTGTCTTCAGCCGCTGCTTCCTTCGGCTCGATGCTCGGATAACCCGCCACGCGCAAGCTCTCGGCGCGAACCTTCTCACCAAAGGCCCGTTCGACCGCAGCACCGACTGCCTCGCCGCGCGCCTGACTGCCATGGGTCTGGGCAACGATCTTCATCGGCACCTTGCCCGGGCGGAAACCGGGCATCTTCACCGTGCGTGCCATGCGCTTGAGGCGGGCATCAACCTCCTTCTCGATGTCTGCCAGCGCAACGGCGATGTCGATTCGGCGCTCGAGCGCGCTCGGGGAAACCTGGTTCTGCTCCATGGGGTCGATCCTGAGAAGTCTGAAGAATACTGCCGCCGCAGCCCCGCCGCCCGCTCGCGAGGACCGGGGGCGCACTTTGCCAGCGTGAGCACATTTAACTGAGTCGGGCATTCTAGCACAGGCATCGCGCTTGTCCTGTGGCCCGAAAACGCCTCGTCACAGGGCGTGACGCAGACCACGAGCGCTCACAAAAAATGCGCCTGCAGTCGTGGAACTCACGCTCTGCAAGGGGTTCTGACGTACAGATCCGGTGTTGATGGAACCGATTGACCGGACAACGCCGAAAGGCGCACGACGCGATCCCGCTTCAATTTGCCGCTGCACGATTTGCCGCCGCGCATCGCTCGACGAGGAGACGACCATGTCCATCTTCAATGCTTACCAGGCGCGCTTCGAGGCTGCCCGCGAGGAGGAGATGTCCTTGCAGGACTACCTCGAACTCTGTCGCGCCGACCGCATGGCCTACGCGACCGCGGCCGAGCGCATGCTGGCTGCGATCGGCGAGCCGGAACTGGTCGACACCCGGCTCGAGCCGCGCCTGTCGCGCATCTTCTCCAACAAGATCCTCAAGCTGTATCCGGCCTTCCGCGAGTTCTACGGCATGGAAGAGGTCATCGAGAACATCGTGTCCTACTTCCGCCATGCCGCCCAGGGCCTGGAGGAGAAGAAGCAGATCCTCTATCTGCTCGGCCCGGTCGGCGGAGGCAAGTCCTCACTCGCCGAAAGACTCAAGAGCCTGATCGAGAAGCTGCCCTTCTACGCGATCAAGGGCTCGCCCGTACACGAATCACCGCTTGGGCTGTTCGACGTCACCGAGGACGCACGCATCCTCGAGGACGACTTCGGTATTCCGCGTCGCTACCTCGACAGCATCATGAGTCCGTGGGCGGTCAAGCGCCTGCACGAGTTCGGCGGCGACATCACCCGCTTCCGCGTGGTCAAGCTCAGCCCCTCGGTGTTGCGTCAGACCGCCGTCGCCAAGACCGAGCCGGGCGATGAGAACAACCAGGACATCTCGTCGCTGGTTGGCAAGATCGATATCCGCAAGCTCGAGCAGTACTCGCAGGACGACCCCGATGCCTACAGCTACTCGGGCGGCTTGTGCCTGGCCAACCGCGGCCTCCTCGAATTCGTCGAGATGTTCAAGGCGCCGATCAAGGTCCTGCATCCGCTGCTGACCGCGACCCAGGAGGGCAATTACAAGGGCACCGAGGGCTTCGGCGCGATCCCGTTCGACGGCATCGTGATGGCGCACTCGAACGAATCAGAGTGGGTCGCCTTCAAGAACAACAAGAACAACGAGGCCTTCCTCGACCGCATCTACACGGTCAAGGTGCCCTACTGCCTGCGCGTCTCCGACGAGATCCGCATCTACGAGAAGCTGCTCGTGCACAGCTCGCTGGCCGACTCGCCGTGCGCCCCCGACACACTGAAGATGATGGCGCAGTTCGCGGTGCTGTCGCGGCTCAAGGAGCCCGAGAACTCGAGCATCTTCTCCAAGATGCGCGTCTATGACGGCGAGAACCTCAAGGACACCGACCCCAAGGCCAAGAGCTACCAGGAGTATCGTGACTACGCCGGCGTCGACGAGGGCATGACCGGGCTGTCCACCCGCTTCGCCTTCAAGGCCCTGTCGAAGGTGTTCAATTTCGACCACCGCGAGGTCGCCGCCAACCCGGTGCACCTCATGTATGTGCTTGAGCAGCAGATCGAGGCCGAGCAGTATCCGCCCGACACCGAGGCGCGCTACCTCGGCTTCATCAAGGAATACCTCGCCCCGCGCTACGCCGAGTTCATCGGCAAGGAGATCCAGACCGCCTATCTCGAGAGCTACTCCGAGTACGGGCAGAACATCTTCGATCGCTACGTGATCTATGCCGACTTCTGGATCCAGGACCAGGAATTCCGCGATCCCAATACCGGCGAGATCCTCGACCGTGCCGCCCTCAACGAGGAACTGGAGAAGATCGAGAAGCCCGCCGGCATCAGCAACCCGAAGGACTTCCGCAACGAGGTGGTCAACTTCGTGCTGCGCGCCCGTGCCAGGCACGAGGGCCGCAACCCGAGCTGGACCTCCTACGAGAAGCTGCGCGCGGTGATCGAGAAGAAGATGTTCTCCAACACCGAAGACCTGCTGCCGGTGATCAGCTTCAACGCCAAGGCCAGCGCCGACGAGCAGAAGAAGCACCAGGACTTCGTCGATCGCATGATCGACAAGGGCTACACCGAGAAGCAGGTGCGCCTGCTGTGCGAGTGGTATCTGCGCGTGCGCAAGGCGTCCTGATTCGCGAGCCGCCATCCGGCCGTGCGCGGGGCCTGGCGCCCTGCGCACGGCACGGCGGACACCGGGAGGAAACATGGTCCGCATCATCGATCGGCGCTTCGACAGCAAGAACAAGAGCGCGGTGAACCGCCAGCGCTTCATGCGCCGTTTCAAGCAGCAAATCCGCAAGGCGGTGTCGGAGGCCATCCACGGGCGCTCGATCCGCGACCTGGACAACGGTGAAGAGATCACCATCCCTGCGCGCGACCTCGCCGAACCCTCGCTGCAGCACGGCAAGGGCGGCGTCTGGGAACAGGTCTTCCCGGGCAACGACCAGTTCACCACGGGCGACCACATAAAGCGCCCGCTCGGCGGCGGTGGCGCGGGCAGCGGCAATGGCAAGGCGAGCAACGAGGGCGAGCACGAGGACGACTTCGCCTTCCAGCTCTCGCGTGAGGAATTCCTCGACCTGTTCTTCGAGGACCTCGAACTCCCCCGCATGATCCGCACCCAGCTCGCCCGGGTCACCGACTACAAGACTCAGCGCGCCGGCTTCAAGTCGGACGGCACGCCCGCGAACATCAACATCATCCGCTCGATGCGCGGTGCGCTCGGACGCCGGCTGGCGCTCGGCTCGCCCTACGCCTCGCGCATCCGCGAGATTCAGCGCGAGCTCGACGAGGCGGTGGCGCGTTGCGGCGAGGACAGCGCAGAGCACGAGGAGCGGATGCGGGCGTTGCGCGAAGAACTCGCCACCCTGCGCGCCAGGGTCGATCGCATCCCCTTCATCGACAGCTTCGACCTGCGCTACAACAATCGCATCAAGGTACCGCGCCCGACCACGCAGGCCGTGATGTTCTGTGTGATGGACGTCTCCGGCTCGATGGACGAGGAACGCAAGTCCATGGCCAAGCGCTTTTTCATGCTGCTGTACCTGTTCCTGACCCGCAGCTACGAGCACATCGAGGTTGTCTTCATCCGCCATCACACGGTAGCCAAGGAAGTCGACGAGGACGAATTTTTCCACTCGCGGGAATCCGGTGGCACCGTGGTGTCGAGCGCACTTGTGCTGATGCGCGACATCCTCCATGAGCGCTACGCCAACGGGCAATGGAACGTCTATGGTGCACAGGCCTCCGACGGCGACAACTGGGACAACGATTCGCCGGTGTGCGGCAAGCTGCTCGGCAACGAGATCCTGCCGTGGTGCCAGTACTTCGCCTACGTCGAGATCACCGCCAGCGAGCCGCAGAACCTGTGGCGCGAGTACACCAAGCTCGAAGCCGCACACGACAACTTCGCACTGCAGCGCATCGAATCGCCGGCCGACATCTATCCGGTGTTCCGCGAACTGTTCAAGAAGACGATCGCATGAACACCACGCCCGCCCGCTCCCGCCGTCGCGCCGGCAAGGCGCCCCTGCCCGCCGGGTCCGAATGGACCGCGGAGGCAATCGAGCGCTACAACCAGGAAATCGCCCGCGTCGCCGCGCTGTACAAGCTCGACATCTACCCGGTACAGGTCGAGATCATCACCGCCGAGCAGATGATGGATGCCTACGCTTCGGTCGGCATGCCAGTCAATTACCACCATTGGTCCTTCGGCAAGCACTTCCTCGCCACCGAGAAAGGCTATAAGCGCGGCCAGATGGGGCTGGCCTACGAGATCGTTATCAACTCCAACCCCTGCATCGCCTACCTGATGGAGGAGAACACGCTGACCATGCAGGGCCTGGTGATTGCCCACGCCGCCTACGGTCACAACAGCTTTTTCAAGGGCAACTACCTGTTCCGCACCTGGACCAACGCCGACGCGATCATCGACTACCTCATTTTCGCGCGGAACTACATCACCGAGTGCGAGGAGCGCCACGGCGAGGAAGAGGTCGAGCTGCTGCTCGACTCCTGCCACGCACTGATGAACCTCGGCGTCGACCGGTACAAGCGTCCGCCCCGGCTCTCGCTCGCCAAGGAGAAGCTGCGCCAGCAGGAACGCGCGGAATACCTGCAGGGCCAGGTCAATGACCTGTGGCGCACGCTGCCCGCGCACGACGTCCGCGCCGGCAACCGGGCCGAGCAGCGCTTCCCGCCCGAGCCGGAAGAGAACCTGCTGTATTTCATCGAGAAGAACGCCCCCCTGCTCGAGCCCTGGCAGCGTGAAGTGGTGCGCATCGTGCGCAAGATCGCGCAGTACTTCTTCCCGCAACGCCAGACCCAGATCATGAACGAGGGCTGGGCCACGTTCTGGCACTACACCCTGCTCAACCACCTCTACGACGAGGGCCTGCTCGCCGACAGCTTCATGCTCGAGTTCCTGCAGTCGCACACCAACGTCGTCGCCCAGCCGCCCTACAACAGCCGCTGGTTCAGCGGCATCAATCCGTACGCGCTCGGCTTCGCGATGTGGCGCGACATCCGGCGCATCTGCGAGACACCCGACGACGAGGACCGGCGCTGGTTTCCCGAGATCGCCGGCAGCGACTGGCTGGAGACCTTCGATTTCGCGATGCGCAACTTCAAGGACGAGAGCTTCATCGCACAGTACCTGTCGCCGAATGTCATGCGCGACTTCCGCCTGTTCGCGGTGCTCGACGACGACCACGCGGACACCCTCGAGGTCTCGGCGATCCACGACGACGAGGGCTTCCGCAGGCTGCGCGCGATCCTCTCCGACCAGTACAACCTCGGCGCGCGCGAGCCCAACATACAGGTGTGGAACGTCGATCTGCGCGGGGACCGCTCGCTGACCCTGCGCCACACGGCCTTCCGCCGCCGCGCGCTCGGCAACACCACTGACGAGGTGTTGCGCCACGTCGCCCGCCTGTGGGGTTTCACCGTGCGGCTCGAACGCGTGGACGAAGACGGCAAGGTAGCGCCCGTGCAGGAGATCCGCGGCGAGACCAGCCGCCCCCGCCCGCCCACCT
>JBEOKH010000191.1:0-2631 GCA_040275625.1 Thauera sp.
CCCGCCTCGAGCTCGCTCGGCTGGCGCGCAGCGCCGTCGCCTTCGGGCTGCGCTGTGGCGGCGGCGCTGTCGGCTTCCGCTGTCCCGTCCTCATGAGATTCGTGTGCCAGCGCGGGACGCAGCTCGGCGCTCAGATGGCCGAGCACCCGGCCCTCGAGCGCGCCGTGGATCTGTTGCCACAGCGCCAGGCGCTGCGCGGGTTCGAGGCGCTCGAGCAGCGCCGCGATCTTGGCTGGATGCAGGCGCTGGAGCAGCTTGCGCACGCGCTTGTTGCGGCCGTCGGCAAGCGCCTTGACCACCTGCTCGCTCAGCGTTCGTGCGGGCGCTTCGGCCTTGCCTGCGGCGTCGTGGCTGTCGTCTCGGTTGTCGTCGTTCATGGCAGGGAGGATACGCGTGGCCGCAGCGCTCGGGCACCCGTGCCGGAGCTGTCGCTCAGAGCGGCCACACCAGCAGGATCAGGGGGATCGATACCGCCGCCACCAGCAGCTCGAGCGGCAGGCCGAGCCGCCAGTAGTCGCCGAAGCGGAAGCCGCCCGGGCCGAGGATCAGGGTGTTGTTCTGGTGCCCGATCGGGGTCAGGAAGGCGCACGACGCGCCGATCGCGACCGCCATCAGGAAGGCGTCGGCGTTGGCCCCGAGCGCGGCGGCGGTGCCGATCCCGATCGGGCACATCACGGCCGCGGTGGCGGCGTTGTTCATCAGGTCGGACAGGAACATGGTGACCACCAGCACCAGGGTGAGGGCAACGATGGCGTTGCCCTGCGCCACGCCATCAAGCAGGGCGTGCGCGATGAGGTCGGCCGTGCCGGTGGATTCCATCGCGCCCGCGACCGGAATCAGCGCGCCGAGCAGCACGATGACGGGCCAGTCGATGCTGTCGTAGATCGATCGCAGGGGAAGGGTGCGAAAGGCCATCGAGGCGAGCACGCCGAGCGCGAAGGAGATGGCCGCGGGCAGCAGGCCCAGCGCGGCGCCGCCGACCGCGCAGGCCATGATCGCACCGGCGGTCCAGGCCTTGCGGCGGTCGGGGATACGCAGTTCGCGTTCGGCCAGCGGCACGCAGCCCGAATCGGCCGCGAACTCGGCGAGCGCCTCGAGCGGCCCCTGCATCAACAGCAGGTCGCCCGCCTGGATCTTCATCGTTCTCAGGCGGGACTTCGAGCGCTGGCCGTTGCGCGAAACGGCGAGCAGGTTCAGGCCGTAGCGCGTGCGCAGCGCCAGTTCCATTGCCGAGCGCCCGATCAGGCTGGCCTCGGGGCGGACGACCAGTTCCATCAGCGCGATCTCGACATCGGCGGAGGACCTGGCACCGTCGCTTTCGTGGTCCGCGTCCCTCGGGTTTGCGCCCTCATCCTTGTCTTTCCGGGCTTCGTCGCCTTCGCTCCTGCCCCCTCCAGCGTCTTGCCTGCCGTCTTCCTTGCTCGCGGCCTGCTTCGTCCGCCGTGCCTGCGGGGCGTCGGCGGTGGCCTGCACAGGCTTTGCCGGGGGCCTGCGCTGCTGTTCGTCCGCGTCCACTTCGTGTTCGTCGCCCGTGCGCGACGAACCGGCTTCTTCAAGTTTCAGGCCGAGCGTGGCCAGGACTTCGGGCAGCGCCTCGATGTCGGCCTCGATGACCAGGATGTCGCCGGCCAGCACCTTGCGGCTCGACTGGGGGGCGGTCATGCGCACCTCGTTGCGCACCAGGCCGATGATCTGTGCGCCGGCCTCGTCGAGCCGGGTCTCGATCTCGCGCAGGCGCATGCCGGCGGCCTTGCTGTCCGGCACGACGCGGACCTCGGTGACATAGGCGCCGGTTTCGAAGCCCTCGGTGCTCGCCTTGTCGCGCGCCGGGACGAGGCGCCAGCCCAGCAGCACGATGAACAGCGTGCCGGAGACGGCGACGCTCAGGCCCACGGGCGTGAAATCGAACATGGCGAAGCCGCCCTGGCCCAACTGGGCGCGAAATCCGGACACGATCAGGTTGGGCGGGGTGCCGATCATCGTCGTCATGCCGCCGAGGATGGTGCCGAAGGCCAGCGGCATCAGCACCCTGCCGGGCGGCAGTGCGAGGCGTGAGGCGAGCTGCATTGCCACCGGCATCAGCAGCGCCATCGCGCCCACGTTGTTCATGACGCCCGACAGCACGGCGCCCAGGCCGACGAGCGCGGCGAGGCTGAGCGCGATGCCGGCCTTCGCCGGCAACAGCCTGGCCGCGAGTGTATCCACTGCCCCCGAGGCCTGCAGCCCGCGGCTGAGCACCAGCACGCAGGCCACGGTGACCACCGCAGGGTGACCGAAGCCGGCGAAGGCGACGGCGGGTTCGACCAGCCCCGCCAGCACGCAGGCGAGCAGCGCCATGGCCGCGACCATGTCGTGACGCCAGCGCCCCCACAGGAACATGCCGACGGTGGCGAGCAGGATGGTGAGAACGAGGATCTGGTCCGGGGTCATCTGCAACTGCCCTTTGCGATCGCCGTGTCGATGGTTGGCTGCGCCGGCGCGATCAGCCGCGGCGGCGCAGCAGCGCCTTCTCGGCCTCGATGATCAGGAACACCAGCGCGCCGATGCCGATCGGCGGCAGCCAGGTTTCCAGCGCCAGCGGGGTGGTGCCGAACCAGGTGTTCATGAAGGGCAGATAGACGAAGCCGAGCT
>JBEOKH010000192.1:0-8276 GCA_040275625.1 Thauera sp.
AGTGCACCGCCGCACGTAGCACCAGCGCCGCCGGATCGGCCGGCCCAGCCTGTGCGGCGGCGGCGCCGGCCGCAAGGGCGAGGGCGCCGCCGAGCAGCGCACCGATGCGCTGCAGCCTCGAAATGCCGTTCATATCCACTCCGCAATCAATGCGCGAGGATGCCGGGCGCACGCACCGGGCCCTTGCGCGGAAAGAGCCGCTCCAGCCACACCGCGAAGGCGGGCAGCGCGGTCATCGCCATCACCATGTTCACCATGAACATGAAGGCGAGCAGCTTGCCCATGTCGGCCTGGAACTTGAGCTCAGAGAACATCCAGGTCGCCACCCCCGCCGCGAGCGTGATCGCGGTGAAGATGGTGGCGGTGCCGACCTCGAGGATGGAGTGCTCGAGCGCCTTGACGATGTTCTCGCCGCCCGCCAGGTGAAGCTGCAGGCGGTTGTAAATGTAGTAGGCGTAATCGACGCCGATCCCCACCGCCAGCACCATCACCGGGAGCGTCGCCACGGTGAGCCCGATCTCGAGCTCCTTCATGAACCAGTAGCCGATGAAGGTGCCTACCGTGAGCGGCAGGCAGCACGCGATCACGGCGCGGAAGTCGCGGTACATCAGCGCCACCAGCACCATGATCGCCGCGTACACATAGAGCATCATCGGCAGCTCGGACTTGTGCACTTCCTCGTTGACCGCCGCCTGCACGCCGGCGTTGCCCGAGGCCAGCCGGATCGTCACCCCAGGCTCGCGGTCGCGCGCACGGAAGGCCTTCACCACGTCGATGACGCGGTTGATCGTGGTCGCCTTGTGGTCGGACAGGAACAGGTGCACCGCGGTCATGCTGCAGTCCTTGTTCATGAAGCCGCGCACGCGGCCGATCTCGGTGGCGAGCCCGGCGTAGTTGCCGGGGTCGCCCGGCACCACCGACATCTTCGGGTTGCCTTCGTTGTAGCCCTCGTTGTAGGTGCGCAGCTGGCCGGAGAAGGACAGCGCCGACAGCACCCCCGGCACGTACTGCAGCTCGGCGACGAAGCGGTCCTGGTAGCGCCCGACCGCGACATCGTCGCAGGCGTCGGGCGGGGCCTCGAAGATCACCGTGAGCCAGTCGAGGCCGGTGTCGTAGCTGGAGGCGATCGACACCGCGTCGCGGTTGAAGCGCGCCTCGGCGCGCAGCTCCGGGGCGCCCGGCTGCACGGTACCGATCACGCGGTCGTGGCTCTGCCACACCGCCACCGCGAACACCGCCAGGGTCAGCGCGATCACGATCGCCGCGTTGCGCGGCTCGGCCACGCGCGCCAGCGTGCGCAGCCAGGCCGAGCGCTGCTCGCGCTTGAGCACCGCCTTGTCGGCGTATTCCTTGGTGAAGGTGAACAGCGAGGCCGCCAGCGGCAGCATCACCAAGTTGGTGATGATCTTGTAGCCGACGCCGAGCGAGGCGGTGATCGCCAGCTCGCGCACCATCGGGATCGGGATCAGGTACAGCGTGATGAAGGAGACGAAGGCGGTGACCAGCGCCAGCGTGCCGGGAATGAGCAGGCCGGTGAAGCTGGCACGCGCGGCCGCGTCGCTGGACTTGCCGTGGGAGAGCTCGCGCACGATGAAGTTGATCTGCTGCACGCCATGCGAGACGCCGATCGCGAACACCAGGAAGGGCACCAGCACGGCGAGCGGGTCGAGGCCGTAGCCGAGCAGCTTGAGGGTGCCGAACTGCCACACCAGCGAGGTCAGCGAGCAGGCGATCGGCAGCAGCGTGAAGCGCACCGAGTGGCAGTACCAATACACCGCGAGCGCAGTCAGCAGCAGCGCGATCGCGCAGAACTCGAGCACCGCCGAGGCGCCGTCGGCGATGTCGCCGATCTGCTTGGCGAAGCCGATGATCTGGACCTCGAATCCGGCATCCTCGTACTTCGCGCGCAGCGCCTCGAGCAGGCGGTTGTAGGCGACGTAGTCGATCGTGCTGCCGTCGCGCTCGCGCTCGTTCAGCTCGGCGACGATCATCGCGCTGGTCTGGTCGCGCGCCACCAGGGTGCCGATGAAGCCACCCTGGCTGGCTGCGCGCTGGATCCCGGCAATGACCTCGGGGGTGAGGTCGCGCGGCATGATGGTGCCCGAGATCAGCGGATCGGCGCGAAAGCCCTCCTCGGTGATCTCGTTGACGAAGGAGTTGGGTGTCCACAGCGACTGCACGCCGAGGCGGTCCACGTTGGGCAGGAAGCTGACCGCCTGGGTGACCTCGTAAAGGCGCTCCAGCCCGGCCTGGGTCCAGATGTCGCCGCTGCGCGCCTTGACGACGAAGTTCAGGCGGTTGGCGCCGAGCACGTCCTCGCGATAGGTGTTGAAGGTCTGGATGTACTCGTGGCCGATCGGCATCTGCTTCTCGAAGCCGGCGTCCATGCGCAGCTGCAGGGCGTAGTAGCCCATCAGCGCGGTGAACAACATGAGCGCGACCAGGATGGTGGCGCGAAAGCGGAAGCACACCGCCTCGAGCAGGCGCAGGTAGCGGGTCAGGAAGGTATCGACCTCGCTGACGCTGAAGGGATTGAGCATGGTCGGGTGCTACCGGTCGGGGTTGAAACGGGGCGGCGGGCCGGAGGCGGCGATCGCCGCCCCCGGGGCGCGCATCAGAAGTTGCGCGAGATGAAGCCGCCGACGAAGTCACGATCCTTGTAAGGCGCGCTGAAGGTGTAGTCGCCGCCCCAGAACCGGGTGTAGTTGATGCCGGCCTGCCAGCTCATCGGGTTGCGGTTGAACAGCACGTAGAAGTTGGCCGATTTCGCCCCCTCCATCCAGTTGGCCATGAAGTTGGGCGTGTTGCCATTGACCGCGTGCGAGAAGAACACGCCCGGGATCACCTGCCAGCCGGGGATCAGGGTGCTGTCGTAGGTCAGGCTGAAGTCGAACATGTAGCCCCAGGACAGCTCGTCGCCGACGCCGCTCGGATGGGTCCATGCCCCGGCAGCGGGCAATTGCTGGTAGGTCACGCCGTTGCGGGTGCGGGTGTAGACCTTGTCCTTGCTCACCCCCGGGTAGGCGATCGCCACCGCCTCGCCGAGGAAGGTGCCGGTCTGCGCGCCCACCAGGTCGAGGAACCAGCCATGGTCGCCCGGCGTCAGGCTGAGGATGCCGGTGAGGTGGAACTGGTAGCGCTCCTCGTCGATCGAGCCGTCGCACTGGTCGATCGTGAAATCGGAACATGCCCCGAGCGAAACCGCATCCTCGGGCCGATACGACAGCTCCGCACCCACCGCCCAGTTGCCCACCGAGGTGTTGGCGCTGATGCCGTAGAGCTCGCGGTCTTCCTCGAAGTACATGCGCGTGGTGCCGTTCGCGTTCCAGTACTGCACGTTGGGCGTCTTGTCGTGGAAGCGCTGGTAGTAGAGCCCGAGATCGACGTCCATGCCCTCGGGCCGGTATTTCATCGAGACACCGAACTGGCCGGAGTCTCCAGGCTCGTCGTCGGCGTCGACCGGGATGGCCTCCCCCGCGCCGAGCATGGCCGCCCGCGCGGCGGCGAGGGTCATGCCGTAGAGCGGATCACCCGGCGTACGGATCCGGCTCGCCGCGTCCGGCGTGAAGTACAAGGCGCTGTCACGCCCCTTGTCGAACGTATCCGCCATCGAGAAGTAGGTGCCCGCCGGTGGGAAGTTGTACGGCTTCCACTGGAACTGGTAGTAGGCCTCGAGGTTGAGCCCGCTGCCGAGATTGGCGGCGACCGACAGCGCCGGCGAGGGCAGGAAGGCCTCCTTCAACTGCACCCCGGGCGAGGACAGGCGCTGCAGGTCCATCGCCACGTTGGAGTTGATGCCGCCGATCATGAACAGGCTCTCGCCCCAGCTCACCACCTGGTTGCCGAAGCGCATCCGGCCGCGGCGCTCGCCAATGTCGAATTCCTTGCTCACCCACAGGTCGTAGAGGCGCACATACTGGCCAACCGCCTGCTTGGCGTCGCTGTCGAGCGGGGTGCGCGCGGTGTCGTCGGCGACGAAGTCGTACAGCCAGCCCACCCGGCCCATGAACTTCCACTCGTCGGGAAAGCTCAGCAGCAGCTCGTGCGAGCCCTTGAGGTGGGTGGTGAAGAGAT
Organism: Thauera sp.; assembly: GCA_040275625.1. Taxonomy (GTDB): domain Bacteria; phylum Pseudomonadota; class Gammaproteobacteria; order Burkholderiales; family Rhodocyclaceae; genus Thauera. Next base: position 4,075 of record JBEOKH010000192.1, read on the forward strand.
CACCCTTGTCGTAGTTGAGGTTGCCGTCGTCGCCGTTGGCCCACACCGCGGTATTGGCATTGGCGCCGCAGGGGGTGGATTGATCGCCGTGGTGGCTGCACTCACGGTCCTCCACGCGCTTGCCGAACCCGGCGGTCAGGGTGGAATCGAGCGAACCGCGCACCGAGCCGGCCTCGAACTGGAAGGCGTGCGCCGCCGGCGCACAGACGCCGGCCATGGCCAGCCCCAGCACCAGTTTCTTCAGGTGTGTCGTCATGATCGTTCTCCGCAGGACGCCCCGCCTGGGCCGGATGCCGGCCTGGCGTGCGCGTCCGGGGTGATGGTCGGGAAGAAAGAAGTGGGAGCGGCTTCAGCGGTCGCTGATCGCGCGCAGGTTGTCCGGGGTGTAGAAGGCGTCCTTGTACTTCGGCTCGTCGGCCTCGACCGCCCACGACATGTCCTTGCCGGCGCCCATGCCCGCCTGGTCGAACAGCACGCGACCGGAGTTCAGGTCGTACTGCACGAACGCGGGGTTGTCGCAGGCACCGGTCTCGGCGACCGGGATCACGAAGCTCTCGCGCACCTTCCACAGCTTGCCCTGGGCGTCGTAGTCCTCGGCGCCCATCAGCGCCCACGAGTCCTCGTCGAAGAAGAAGCGGCGCTTCGGTGCGACGTGGCGCACGCCGTCCTTGGCGGTGGCCTCGACCACCCACACCCGGTGCAGCTCGTAGCGCGTCGCCTTCGGATCCACGCCATCGGGCGTCACCACCTTGCGGCGGTCGGCGTTGGGGTCGTACATGCCGAAGCTGCCGTAACCGATGTACATCTCCTTCTTGCCCACCAGCTTCCAGTCGAAGCGGTCGGGCGTGCCGTTGAACACGCGTGGCTCGTCCAGCGTGTACTGGTTCTCGAAGCCGACCTGCGGGGCGTCATAGGAGTAGCTCGGCATGCGGCGCACGCGGCGCTGGCCGGGGAAGTAGTAGAAGGTGTCGCTGGTCTTGTTGAGGTACGAGGTGATCACCAGGGCCTGGCCGGCGAGCGCGGTGGGCGAGGTGTAGTTGAAGTAGGTGTGGTACTCCACCGGCGGCAGCTCGCTCAGCTTGTGGGAGCCCTTCTTGCCCCAGGGGTAGTAGTAGGTCTGCGTGGAGCCGGCCTCGATCCAGTCGCTGCCGCCGCTGCGCGGCGACAGCATCACCCACAGCGCCTTCATGTCGAGCGCGACGCCGGCGTACTTCATCTTGGCGTTCCACAGCACCTCGATGCCGCTCTGCGGCAGCGGGAAGGGAATGCCCGGCACGGTGGCCTCGGCCAGGCTCCAGCCGTCGGCGCCGATCTTCGCCATGCCCACGTTGGCCCTGGTGTTGGCCTGCACGAAGTCGGGCGCGGAACAGTAGCGGCGGCTCGGATAGACCTCGAGCTTGTAGTTCTTGAAGGCCTTGATCACCGCCACCTGGCCCTCGCTGAGCCTGGCGGCGTACTTGTCCACGTTCGAGGCGTCGATCGTGAATTGCGCCTTGTCGTCCTTGTACTTGAAGTGGTCGACGCGGGGCTGGCCGTAGGCCCAGCCCGGTTTGAGCGCCCCGCCGTCGTCCCAGGCGGGAATGCTGCCATCGGCGTTGCCCGCGCGCTCGCCGCCGAGCGGGGTCAGCGTGGTGCCCAGGCTCGCGGCATCGGCGGCCAGGACGGTGTGGCTGGCCAGCAATGCGCAGGCGAGCGCGGTCAGCTTGCAGAACCTCATGAGTGTCTCCTCCACGTTCTCGATTTCTTTTTTTGCGTCGGCAGGTGATCGGTGAAGATCCCTGCCGACTGCGCCTCGGCCATTCGATCCGCCTCTTCGCCGGCCTTGCAGACCAGTGACGTCGACAGCCTAACGGCGCGGTGTAAACGGCATTTCCGTGAAATGTGCCGATTTGTGCGCAGTTGTAGCGGCGACCACCACGACCCGGCGGGCAGGGAGTGCCGCTGCAGCCACCTACATCGCGCCCATCACATAGGTCTCGGCGACCACCCGCCAACCCTTCGCCCCCTCCTTCCAGACGAAGAGCGCGCGCACCTGGTAGTCCGACGCCGAGGCGTCGGCGGGCGAGCACCGATAGGTCACGAACGAATAGGCGAGGCCCGCCGAGCGGCCGCGTGCCGCGTCCGGAATCAGGGTGCAGCTTCGCGTGGTGCGCACGATCTCGTCGATCACCGGCATCAGCGCCTTTCGCCCACGCACCGTGGCGGGGCTGCCCTCGCCTGCCAGCACGATCGAATCGTCGTACAGGGCCTCGAACCATGCCGCGCCATCCCGTGCCTCGATCGCCGCCTCCACCGCGCGATAGCGCGCTGCGAGCAGGTCGTCGAACGCCTGATCCGCTCCCGCGGCGCCCCCGCTCGCGGAGACCGCGAGCGCCAGTCCGCCGAGTGCCATGCGTGTCCAAGCCTTCATCCCTTTCATTCGAATCCTCCTTGGCCCGTGCGGGCCGTTCATGTCGGGAACCCTGCCCGCCTTCATCAGCGCAGCGTCTTCAGGTACTCGATCACCGCCCGGCGCTGAGCCGGGTCCTTCATGCCTGCGTAGGCCATCTTGGTCCCGGGCGCGTAGGCCTGCGGATCGGCGAGCCACTGGTCCAGCTCCGCCTCCGACCACACCCCCTGACGCTTCCGGAGCGCACGGGAGAAGACGAAGCCCGGGGTGCCCGCGATCGGCTGCCCGAAGCGGCCGTGCAGGTTGGGCCCCACGCCGTGGGGCTGCCCTGCAGCGGCGGGATGGCAGGCGGCGCACTGGACGAAGGCCGACTCGCCGCTGTCGGCGGCAGGCGCCGACGGTGAGAGGGCGAGCACGCTCAGGATCGCGACCACGGCCCGCAGCGGAAAGGATCTGCTCATCATGCCGGCCTCCCTCACGCCCGAGCGCGCAGTTCGGCCGCGACCGCCTGTCCGACCTGCAGGCCGGACTCGATCGCGCCGTCGATGAAGCCGCGCCAGCCGGTGGCGATGTCCGCCCCGGCGAAGAAAACCCGGCCCTCGCGGGCGCGCAGGTCCTCGAGGTAGTTGCCGAACTGCCCTGGACGCAGCGTGCACCAGGTGCCGCGGGAGTAAGGATCGAGCCCCCAGTCGTAGCCCAGCACCTGTTCGACCGCAAGGTGGGGCAGGAAGCGGCGCACGAAGGGCTCGACCGCCTTCGGATCGTTGAGATCGACCTTGCCGTCGACCGACGGACCGAAGGCGACCAGCACGCCGCCGTCCTCGCCCGGCTGCTCGGTGAAGACCATCGTGAACAGCTCGGTCTCGGGGGCGAAGAAGAGCAGCGTCTCCAGCCGGCCCTTCACCTTCAGATAGAGCTTGTGCCCATTGCCCGCGTGGTGTTCCTTCGCCATCGCGGTCTTGCCGGGCCGCAGCGGCGGCGAGAACTCGATCTGGCCGGCCGTGTTCACCGGCACCGCGACGACGGCGAAACGGGCGGAAATGCGTTCGTCCGCCTCGGTCACCAGGCTCACGCCCGCCGCGTCCTGGCTCAGCTCCGCCACCGCGGTGGACAGGCGCACGTCGAAGCCGCCGTCCTCGGCCATGCGCTCGATCAGCGCCGCGGTGCCGGCCTTCAGCTTGTAGCGCGCACAACTGTAGAGCAGCCGCGCCGCGTCGCCATCGACCAGCGACCACCAGCGCAGCATCTCGGTGTAGGCGCCGGTCGCGATCGGGCCGTGGCAGTTGGTGGCCATCATCGCGTTCATCAGGTCGCGCTGCGCCGGGCTCATCTGCAGCGCGGACATGCGATCGGCGATGGACAGGTGATCGAGCTTGCGCCCCGCGGCCGACAGGCCCGCCATGAACGGTCGCGCGAAAACCTCGCCCGCCTCCGCATGGAAGCGCTTCAGCGCATCCTCCAGCAGGGCCCAGTTCTCCATCACCGGGATCTCCAGCACCTTGCCCTCGGACATCCACAGCACACGGTCGGGATGAGCGACACCCGGCGTCTCGGCGATCTCCATGCCGTAGCGCATCACCTCGGCCCACACGTGGGGCTGCGTGTAGTGGATCCAGGTGCCGCCGAGCTCGACCTTGCGGTCGCCGAATGGCGCGTGGAAGGTACGCCCGCCGAGACGATTGCGCGCCTCGAGCAGCAGCACCCGGGCGCCGCGGTGGGCGAGTTCGCGCGCGGCGGTGACTCCGGCGAAGCCGCCGCCCACCACCACCACGTCGTAGCCGTGCTTGGCGGGCGCCGTGGCGCCGGCGCCCGC
>JBEOKH010000193.1:0-2723 GCA_040275625.1 Thauera sp.
AGCATCCCATCCCCCGCAAGCGGTGAAAGGCGTTCGCAAAGAAAACAAGCGCTTGAAAGACGTTTTCTTGAGCGCGCGCGCCGACAACCCGACGCAAGTGTGAAATTTTTCATGGTTTAATGGCTCAAGTTGAGTCAGCGCGCGCCGAAAAGAACGTCAGAGCCACTCTGTATGGGAACTGCGCCATGAAGATCGAGAACTCGGGCAAACCGATTGCCCCCACCGCCACGGGCGAAGCGCGCCCGCGCAGCCCTGCCAATCCAGCCACCACCGTCGCCAGCAGCGGCGACAAGGTCGAACTGTCCTCGCTCTCGTCCAGCCTGCAGAAGGCCGAGGTGGCGATCGCCCAGACGCCGGAGGTGGACACGCAGCGCATCGAGGAGATCAAGCAGGCGATCGCCAATGGTGAATTCAAGGTCGACGCCGGCCGCATCGCCGACGGCCTGATCGCCAGCGTGCGCGAGATGCTCGCCAGCCAGCGCTGACACCACGCATGAACCGCCCCGCCGCTGCGCCCACCCCCGCCGACCGCCAGCGCCTCGCGTTGTTGATCGAGGCCGAGGCGATCCAGCTCGGCGAGTTCATCGATGTGCTGGGCCGCGAAGAGGCCCTGCTGATCGCTGGCGACGTCGACGCGCTCGTCCAGCTCGGCCACGACAAGGGCGAGCGCTACCGCCGCCTGCAGCGCCTCGCGGACGACCGCAGCCTGCTGCTCGGTCGGCTCGGCCTGCAGATGTCCGACAGCACGATCCGCACAGTGCTCGACGAGCTGCCGCGCGTGCTCGCGCGCTGGGACGAAGTGCTCGACCTCGCCCGCGTGGCGCGCGAGCGCAACGTCTTGAACGGCAAGCTGATCACCGAGCGCATGGCGCACAACCAGGCGGCGCTCTCGGTGCTGCTCGCCGCCGCCGACCAGCCCCCGCTCTACGACGCCGAGGGCCACACCCGCGCTGTGGGTGGCGGACGCATGCTCGGCAGCGCCTGAGCGGCGCTGCATACTGGACATACATACAGCCACCTGCTCTGCTATCCTTGCGCCCTTCGTGAAACCGAACGGGCCTGCAGCATGGCTGGCAAGCAAGACGCTCCCAAGCAGTACGACGAATCCTCCTTCCGCGTCCTGAAAGGACTCGAGCCGGTGCGCGAACGCCCCGGCATGTACACCCGCACCGACAGCCCGGCGCACATCATCCAGGAAGTGATCGACAACGCCGCCGACGAGGCGCTCGGCGGCTTTGCGAAGAAGATCCACGTCACCCTGCACCTCGACGGCTCGGTCACCGTTGCGGACGACGGCCGCGGCATCCCGGTCGGCCTGCATGCCGAGGAAGGCGTGCCGGTGGTGGTGCTGGCCTTCACCCGACTGCACGCCGGCGGCAAGTTCGACAAGCGCGAGGGCAACTCGGCCTATGCGTTCTCGGGCGGCCTGCACGGCGTCGGCGTGTCGGTGACCAACGCGCTGTCCACCCGCATCGAGGTCGAGGTCAGGCGCGAGGGCAGGATCCACCGCATCGATTTTTCCGACGGCGGCGAGACGATCAGCCCGGTGCGCGTCGAGGGCGACTGCGGCCGCCAGACCGGCACCCGCGTGCGGGTGTGGCCCGATGGCAGATATTTCGATTCGCCGCGCGTGCCGATGAACGAGCTCGAGCGTCTGCTGCGCTCGAAGGCGGTGCTGCTGTCGGGTGTCGCGGTGCGACTCGACATCGAACAGGCCAGCGGCCCGGCGCTGAGCAAGACCTGGTCCTACCCGGAAGGGCTGGCCGGCTACCTGAAGGAGCTCGCCGGCGACGTCGAGCCGGTGGCGCCGATCTTCACTGCCGACAAATACGCTGGCAAGGACGACCCCACGTTCGCCCCTGGCGAGGGCGCGGCGTGGGCGCTGGCGTGGTTCGAGTCGGCGGTGCCGAGCGAGTCCTACGTCAACCTGATCCCGACCGTGAATGGCGGCACGCACGAATCCGGCCTGCGCGCCGGCGTGTTCGAGGCCATGAAGTCCTTCATCGACCACCACACCCTGCTGCCGCGCGGCGTCAAGCTGCAGCAGGAGGACGTGTGCGGGCGGATGAGCTTCGTGCTCTCGGCGCGCCTGCTCGACCCCCAGTTCCAGGGCCAGGTGAAGGAAAAGCTCAACTCGCGCGAGGCGGTCAAGCTGGTGTCCTCGCAGCTGCGCGACCCCTTCGAGATCTGGCTCAACAACCACGTCGACGCCGGCCGCGCGATCGCCGAGCTTTCCATCAAGCAGGCCCTGGCGCGCCAGAAGAGCGCGCAGAAGGTCGAGAAGAAGAAGACCTCGGGTGTCGCGGTGCTGCCCGGCAAGCTGTCGGACTGCGAATCCGAGGACCTCGCCGACAACGAGCTCTTCCTTGTCGAGGGCGACTCCGCCGGCGGCTCGGCCAAGATGGCACGCAACAAGGAGACCCAGGCCATCCTGCCCTTGCGCGGCAAGGTCCAGAACGCCTGGGAGATCGACCCCGATCGCCTCTTCGCCAACGCCGAGATCCACGACATCGCGGTCGCACTCGGCGTCGATGCGCACACCGCCGACAGCGCGATCGACCTCTCCGGCCTGCGCTACGGCAAGGTCGTGATCATGTCCGACGCCGACGTCGACGGCGCCCACATCCAGACTCTGCTGCTCACCTTATTCTTCCGCCACTTCCCCAAGCTGATCGAGCACGGCCACATCTATGTGGCGCAGCCGCCGCTGTACCGCGTCGACG
>JBEOKH010000194.1:0-3043 GCA_040275625.1 Thauera sp.
AAGGCCCGGCAGCTCGTCGCCGCCGAGCAGTTTGAAACGTGCCCAATCGACGAAAGCGCCTTCGCGGGCATACCGTTGCGCGAGGTCAGCGAACCCGCTTGCCCGACCTTCGCTCGAATCCTTGCTGTCTGGCCGCTCGGCGGTCAGCCATCGACACAGACGAACGGCCATCTTCACCCGCAGCATCCGTGTGCTTGCCGGATCGGCATGGGCATGGCACGTTACCGAATCGGCCGCGCCTTCGATGGCCTGAAGTTGTGCCGTCGCTGGCCCGGCGATGAAGGTCTTGAGCGCATCCGCGAGTAGTGCCAGCCGCTGCTCCAGGCCGAGCGGAAGCACATCGCTCAGATGCGCGCAGGTATCAACATGAAGCTCGCGCAACAACAACTCGGCGCGTTCGATCACCTCGTGACGCAAGGCCGGCGTCAAGGCCTTCAGACACTTCGCGGCGTCATTGGCCCAAACACGTCCCTCGGCGGTGCCGATGCGCTTGCCGCCGATGAAGCGTTCGAGACGTATCGCGGCGGCGGCAAGCTCATGCACGCCTTCGCCCTGTGCCGACAGCACCACGCCGCACACCAGTCCGAGCGGGACCGCATCCCGCGTGTTGCCGGCCATTACGCAACACATGACCAGCGCGCCTACCGCTCCGGCTGAATCGCCGAGCCAGGCGATGACCTGCGGTTTGGCCTGATCGGGCAAATCGTTGAAATACCCGGCCGCGTCGGAACCCAGAGACCAGTTCAACAGCATTGCCGCATCCGGCGTCGAGGCATCCAGACTCAGGCACCGGCCGAGGACATGACGCCACGCCGTGTTCATATCGAGGAAGCCGTTGGGCACGGGCGGATACGCACCGATGCCGGACCGCTCGACAAGCAGTTGCGCCATCCACCGGAAACGGCCGAGTCGCGCGTCGATCTCGCGCGCCTTGAAGAGCTGCTGCACCATTCCCCAGGCGTCGGGCTGAAAAACCTGAGCGCGGGCCAGTCGCGCGACAACGTCACCGCCCAGGTCTCGTGCAGACAGCGGCGTCAACAGGATCAGGCCGGGGCAGGCCTGCTCGTCGGCGCGCTCTTCCAGCGCGGACAGCGCCTCGCGGACCATCAACGGGCTGTCGCACCAGCGCAGCCGGAACGGCCGGCCCGACAGATTGATGGCATCCGGCCACGCCGCCTGCGTCCTGGTCTGAATGGCGATGACCTTGGCGTCGCTCGCGCGCTCCAGCACGGCGAGCGCCTGTGCCTCGAGCTGCGGCAAGGACAAAGGCCCGGTGGCACCGGTCACTTGCTGCTCCCCGGTCTTTCGAGCCGCCACGAGATCGACAACCTCAGGTCCGTGTCCCTGTCGAGTTTGGCGTGCAGATCGTCGAGCAGCGCCAGCGCCTGCATGCGGTCAAGGTCAGCCGCGGCGGATTCCTGCACGATTACCCGTGGCCTGGGTGCCGGCGCAGGTTTTTCCGGCGGCAGCAGCGGCGACACCGGACCGGGAGGCGTTGGCGGCGGTGCCACGGTCAGCAATCGCACGGCCCTGCCGCGCTGCTCGTCGAGCGCCGCCTTCAGCCCGATCGCATGCTCGTCGGCGGCCAGTGTCTCGCACACCTTGGCGACGACCGCCCGCGCAGCGGTTTGCCGCTCGTCGGTCAGCGTCTTCATCGCCTCGAAGATATCCCACGCTCCGGTGCGGACCGCCTCATCGAGTTCGCGCGCCTTGGCCAGGGTCTGGCGCATGGCGGCCTCGGAGGTCTCGATCGGCGCGCCGGCCAGGGTCGTGACCACGGCCGCAGCTTCGGCGCTCAACAGCCCAGCGAGCAAGGCCAGCGCGGAACGTGCCGTCTGCAGGCGATGGTTGTCGCCAGCGGCCGGGAACAAGGCGGACTTCTCGTTCAGCGTCTTGACCAGGCTGCTGATCGGCTCGCGGGCCTCGTGCGCCCTGGCCTGCACTTCTTCAGCCAGCCTGGCGACGTTGCCTGCATTGCGCGAGGTTGGAATGGTCAGGCCGAACAGCGCAGCGGCACGCTTGCAGGCGGCCTCCCAGTCGCCGGGTTCGGGCAGGATCTGCTCGCGCAGCTCCAGTTCGTCCGGCATCTGGTCGATGCTCGGCAGGTAGGGGACATTGCCGCGCACGAAACGGCGATTCGTATGCCCGGCGAAGGCCAGGATGATCAGGTTCTGCACCTCGGCCGGCAGCCCCATCGCCAGCGGCTGGTCGATCCACTTGCGCAGATTGGCGACCGTGATCGCGGCGCCCGCTTTGGCCTGCTCGCGCAGGAAGTGCGAGCGCCAATGGTCAAGCAGCACAAGATGGCTCTCGCCCGTCTTGCCCAAATGCACCGGGTCGGCGATCGAGCGGATCAGTTGCCGCAGCACGCGATCGCCGACCGGCGCGCGTCCGTCGGCGCTGCCGATCGCCCGCTCCAGCTCCGGCCACACCTTTTTCACCACCGCTGGCCTCACCTCGGCATCGAAGACCGGATGCGCCGGGTATTGGTGCCTGAAGAGCTGGTCGAGCAGCGCCTCGAACGCCGACTTCAGGTTCGCCCCGACCGGCGGCAGCGGCGTCAGCGTCTGGTCCAGCGAGCGGAACTGGTCTTCGGGCGCCATCGGGTTCACCACCGCGTCGCGCGAGTCGCCGGCGATGCCGTAGGCCACCTCCAGGTATTGCCGAACCCGCTGCTGCAACTGGTCGCGCTGGTTGCGCAGCAGCGCCTGCGCCGGCCCGCGATCGACCAGCGCCAGGTGGGCAGCCAGTTCGTTGAAGCGCTCCCCGGTCAGGATGTAGTCCAGCACCACCAGACGGCCCAGATCATGCTGCGCCTTGGCACTGAAGAACGACGGCATCCACACCAGGGTCTGCGTATCGTCGCCGCGATAGTCCGCCAAACGGGCCAGATCGTCGGCCGGGGTGAACTGCGGGTCGTCGAACGGGAAGTCGATGACCACGCTCCAGGTGCCCGCGCGCCCACGCAGCTTTTCGTCCGAAAGTTCACGGACGTTCTCGAACAGCACCTCGACCTCGCGCCTGGTCCCGCGCCACAGCACCG
>JBEOKH010000195.1:0-2706 GCA_040275625.1 Thauera sp.
CAGGCCGAGCTCCACCCACAGCACGGTCGCCGCCTGCGCGCCGCCCAGCCAGGTCAGCACACCCGTTGCCGCGATCCCCAGCCCCACCCCGGTGTAGATCCAGCCCCCCAGCGAGGTCGCGTGCCGGCGCGCCAGTTCGGGCAGGCACCAGCTGCTGGCGCACACCAGCACCCACGCGCTGAAGACGCCTGCGCTGCCCCGCAGCGCCATGCCCACCCATGGCAGCGCGGCGTTGCCCCAGGCCATCGCCAGCGTGGTCGCGGCTACGCCGATCAGCCCGACCTGCAAGCCCCGCCGCGGGCTGCGCGCAAACCACGACGCGCTGATCGCGCCGAGCAGGTAACCGACGTAGTTCGCGGTCGCCCATTCCGTCCCGGTCACGGCGTCCAGGCTGCCGTCGCGCACCATCAGCGGCATCATCGGCGTGAATGCGAAGCGACCGATGCCCATTGCGATGGCGAGCGCGACGAGGCCGATGAAGACGATCGATCGGGGCGAGAGGGAGGATGAAGAGTGGGGTTCCATGGCGCGATTAGACTCCGATCGGGGCACGGACGGAACGTGGTGCTGTCCGATCACCATGCAGATCAAGCGCTATCCTTTCGAGCTGCGCATTGCCGGCGCCCTCGACCGCACGCTCGTCGAACCGGGCTGGATGCTCGCCGTCCAGGCGCGCCTGCAGCTCGGGCAAGCCATCGACTAGTTCGACAGCCAGGCCAACGCCGCCCGCAGCGGCCTGCTTCTGGAGCTGAGGCGCAAGCAGGCCCTGGTGCTGGACACCGTCCACCTGCCAGCGCCGGACTGGCGCCCAGGCAGGCCACGGTCAGGGCGGCCAGCGACAGGCCGCCCTTATCCCGATCTCCGACATGCCGGCACGCCTACCGGCATGTGCCGTCGATCACTGGCCGCCCTTGCGCGCCATCGGCTGGACGGCGATGGCCACGGACTCGACGAAATTGGCCTCCACCTGGTCGCCCACCTTGACCACCTTGAAGTGATCCGGGTTCTGGACGTCCAGTTCGACGATGTTGCCATCGGGGCCACGCAGGGTAATCGTGCTCTTCTTCGCGTCGACACCGATCACGTCGGCAACGATGTGCACCTCGCGACCGACCACGCCGGCGGGCTTGGCACCCGGCACCGCATGGGCGCCGTCAACCTTCTCGCTGCGCTCGCGGATACCGCTGTTCTTCTGCACATTCAGGCTGAGCGCCCGGATGTACTCGATGACCACTTCGTCGCCGACAGCGATCTGGGCGAAGTTCTTTACCTCGGGGCCGGCGACGACATTGAAGCGACGACCCTCGGGACCGAGCAGGGTAACGGCGCGGCTGTCCGGATCGATGGCGACGACCTTGGCCGCGGCCTGCACGATCGCCATCGCCGCCACGTTGCCCGGCTCGTTGGCGGTGACCACCGCGCCGACCGGCGCTTGCTGGGCAAGGAGTGCGGGGGAAGCCAGGCCGAGGACGGTGGCGGCGGCAGTGGCAAGAATGGTTTTACGCATGTCGAGATCCTTCAGGTTCAGTTGAGATTGGTGCGGGTTTCAGGGCGGGCCTCCGCGACCTCGTATCCGAGTGCCGGAACGGCAGGTCTGGTGGTCTGGCCCTTGGTCGGCCCGAAGGCGAGGGACAGCAGCCGGCAGGGCTTCAGACCCTCGTACATGGCCGCCGCCGGGCTGGCAAGAACACTGGCCGCCAGGGCCATGCCGGCTAAATATGGCAGGAAACGCAGCGTAACGAGGGCCTCCTGCAGGTACTTGGAAGAGGTAAGGTTTGTGATCGTAACGCTGCCGGCAGTTCGTCGACTATTGGGCTTTGGTCTTACAGCCAAGCCAGGGCTGGCGCCTGAAACGTGTGCCAGTTGTTCGACGCAACGTCCCGTGCGTCCGGTCGCGTGCGACAGTCCGATGCCCTTGCACGCCCCCGCCGCGTAGCCTATACGTGTGTCCTGTAGCACCCGCCTTGCCTTGGCCCGATCGCAAGGCGCCCCGACCCACGACACAGCGCGCTGGCAGGACACGGACCCATGGACAAACTCAAGCTTACCTACTTCGACTTTTCCGGCGGACGGGCGGAGCCCGCACGGCTGGCCCTGCACATCGGCGGAGTTCCATTCGAGGACAATCGCTTTGCGTTCAGCGATTTTGCCGAGGTCCGCAAGACCACACCGCTGGGCCAGGTACCGACGCTTCACGTCAATGACGTGCAGGTCGTCCAGAGCGACGCGATCACGCGCTACGCCGGAAAGCTGGCCGGGCTTTACCCCGAAGACGACCTTCAGGCCCTCTTCTGCGACGAAGTGATGGGCGCCCTGGAAGACGTCAACACCAAGATCGGAGCGACCTTCGGCATGACCGGGGATGCGCTCGAGCACGCCCGCGAGGCCTTGACGGCCGAAGTATTGCCGCGGTATCTGCGCTGGCTGCAGAACCAACTCGAAGCCCACGGCGGCGAATTCTTTGCGGACCATCGCCTGACCGTCGCCGACCTCAAGGCCTTCGTCGTCCTGCGCTGGCTTGGCTCCGGCAAGCTGGACCACATTCCAGCCGACCTGGTCGAGACCGTGGCACCGAAGCTCGCGGCCTTCATCGGCCGTATTGGCGGGATTCCAGGCATCGCCGAGTATTACAAGTCGCGCGGCGTGTCGTGGTAAGCGGTAACCGAGCGGCGTTCTTGCCTACTTCGAGCTTGGGAGGAGGTCGGA
>JBEOKH010000196.1:0-10862 GCA_040275625.1 Thauera sp.
GCGGGCGGCGCACCCGGACGCGTTCATCGTGTACAAGCCGCACCCGGACGTGATGTCGGGCAACCGCAAGGGCTCGGTGGCGCTGCGGGCGGCGGCCGAGGTGGCCGACCACATCGAGACGCAGCTGTCGGTGGTGAGCTGCATCGACGCCTGCGCGGTGGTGCACACCATGACCTCGCTGACCGGCTTCGATGCGCTGCTGCGCGGCAAGCGGGTGGTGGTGTATGGGCGGCCGTTCTATGCGGGCTGGGGGCTGACCGAGGACGTGCTGCCGGTGTCGCGTCGCCAGCGTCGGCTGGAGCTCGACGAGCTCGTGGCGGGGGCCTTGCTGCACTACCCGTTCTACTGGGACTGGGCGCTGAAGGGCTACACCACTTGCGAGGCGGTGCTGCGGCGCCTGGTGGAGACGCGTACCGCGCTCGAGGCGAGTGGCGGCCTGGCGAAGCTGCGGGTGGGCTATGTGCGCCGGCAGCTGCGCAAGGTACGCGTGCTGGCGAGGGCGTGGCTGGGGGGGCGCGGATTGGTGCGGCGCGGATGAAGCGGCTGCCGGAGGCTTTGCGTGCGTGGCTGCATGCGCGCGCAAAGTTGCGCGTGCTGGTGCTCGGGGATTCGCATGTGCGGGTGTTCGAGCACTGGCTATTCCTGCTAGGGATGCCCCGGACGGCGTTCGAGGTGGAATATGCGGCCGGCGGGACGGCGTCGGGGATGGGAAACCGGAAGTCGATCTCGGGGGCTTACCGGCGGTTCTCCGAACGGCTGGCGTCCACACCACACGATCTGGTGCTGCTCAACCTGGGCGAGGTGGATACCGCCTACACGATCTGGCGGCGCGCCGATCTCAAGGGGATCGAGGTGGAAACGATGTTGAGGGCTGCGTTGCGAAACTATGTCCTATTCATCGATGAGGTGGCGTCGTCCCATCGCCTGGTGGTGCTCAGCGCACCCTTGCCGACGCTTGCCGATCAGGCGGTCAACCCCGATCCCGAGGTGAAGATGCGTCAGGAGGTGAGTGCCTCGCAGCTCGATCGCACCCGACTCGCGCTGCGCTTCAATGCGCGCATCGCGGCCGTCTGCGCCAAGCGGGGCATCCCCTACCTCAGCTCGGACGCCGCGGCGCTGGGCCCCGACGGTGTTGTGCGCAGCACCTGGTGCCGGCGTGACCGGCCCGACCATCATTACGCCCGTCTGCCTTACGCGTGGTGGCTGCTCCGGGCGTTGCGCGGCCTGCGCCACGCGGACTGGCCGGAACTGCGATGACGGTGGGCAGCGAGCTGCGTTTCGTGCCGGACGGCGAGCGTGATGCGGGGCAGGTGCGACGCTGGCGTGGCGATTTCGGCCTGCATGCGGCGCTGGCGCCGTTGATGGGCATGCAGCCGGTGTTCGAGCGCTTGCTGCGTGATGCGCTGGCGCATGCGCGGCAGGGCGCAGCCGGCTTCTGGTTGCCTCAGCCCTACGCCCTGCGCCGTTTCGGCACCCGCCTCGACCTCACGGTGCCGGCCAGCGCGGTCGGTGCGCTGCTGTTCGACGGTGTCGATGTTGCTGATCCGCTAATCGTCCATCCGGCCTCGGCCGCGCCGAAGGTGTCGACGGATAGTGGCCGGGCGGCTCCGCGCGGGCGCCTGTTCCACACCGGACATTGGTTCATCGGCGCGGGGGACTGGTCGCCGATCCTGTTGCCGTTTGCCCGGCACCAGGTGTCGCGCGAGGCGCAGGAGCTCGCCGCCGCCGATCTGCGCTTTCGCGACACCCCGGTGTATGCGCGCTACCGGCGCCGCGCCGAGGCCGGCAAGCCGATGGTGCGCAATCGGCTGGTGCTCGACACGCCAGCGGCGGTGGATGTCTACTTTGAGGGCTTCGTGGCGCTGTTCGAGTCGATTCGCGAGCACGGCTTGCGGCGGCGCGCCGAGTTCGCCGGCCGTCGCGGCTGGCGTGCGGGCGGGCGGCGCTGGCTGGCCGAGCTTGGCGAGCAGGACATCGGTGTCGCGCTGGCGGCGCAGGGGCGCCTGGTCAAGCTGCCCGGCGGTCAGCACCGTTTTGCGATTGCACGTGCGCTGGGGCTGGAGGCGGTGCCGGTGCAACTGCGCATGCTCCACGTCGGAGCGCTCGGCGACATGAGCGCATCGGCACTTGTGGGGGCGATCGACGCCCATGGAGTGTGGAGTTTGTGCAACGTCGGCACGGCTGAAGACGGGCGTATAATCCGCGCCTCGTGACCAGCGGTGCGGTATGGATGGTTCTCTGATTCTCGAGCGTCTCGGAGGGCGCCGTCGGGTCCTGCTGCTGCAGGGGCCGATGGGGCCCTTTTTCGATCGCCTTGCGGTTTTCCTGCGGGCGAACGGCTGCGAGGTGTTCAAGGTCAATCTCAACGGTGGCGACGAGTGGTTTTACCGCCAGCCCGGCGCGGTGGCTTTCCACGACACGCCCGACCGCTGGCCGCCCTTCGTGGACGCGCTGCTCGAACGCCACCGCATCGACGCGATGCTGCTGTTCGGGGACTGTAGGCCCTATCACCGCTCCGCCATCCTGCGCGCGCGCATCCGGGGTGTGGGGGTGTTCGTCTTCGAGGAGGGCTACATCCGGCCCAATTACGTGACCTTCGAGATGGGCGGGGTCAACGCCTACTCGATGCTGCCGCGCTTTCCCGCCGTCTTGTCGATGACGGCGGCCGGGCGACCCCAGGTCACGCCGCCCAGCCGTCCCTTCCAGCGCATGGCCTGGTATGCCGCGGTGTATTACCTGTGGGGGCGACTGCGCCGCGACGGCTATCAGAACTACCGCCATCACAAGCCCTTCGAGATCTTTCCCGAGGGCTGGTACTGGGTGCGCTCGGCCTTGCGCAAGCTGCGCTACCGCGTCAGCGAGCGCGGCATGGAGGCGCACCTCACCGGGCCGCTGCGCAAGCGCTTTTTCCTGGTGCCGCTGCAGGTCTACAACGACAGCCAGATCCGCCACCACAGCGACTACCGCAGCGTGCGCGGCTTCATCGCCGAGGTGGTTGCGTCCTTCGCGCAGCATGCGCCGCGCGACGTGCATCTGGTGTTCAAGCAGCACCCGATGGACCGCGGCCATCGCGACTACACGGTCCAGGTCGCGCGCAACGCTGCGCACTGCGGGGTGAGCGACCGTGTGCACCTGATCCACGACCAGCACCTGCCCTCGCTGCTCAAGGCCGCGCTCGGCGCAGTGATGGTCAACAGCACGGTGGGGATCTCCGCGCTCTTCCACGGCACGCCGGTCAAGCTGCTGGGGCGGGCGATCTACGACATGCCGGGCTTGGTCTTCGAAGGGCCGCTCGAGCGCTTCTGGACCGAAGCCACTGCGCCCGACCCCGATCTGGTCGAGCGCCTGCGCAGCTACCTGATCCAGATGACCCAGGTGGGTGGGTCGTTTTATTCGGGGGACGAGGTCAGGCTGCTGGAGTGCGAGGCGTCGAGCGAGGGCTACGATGCGGCGCTGGGGCGGTATTGAGGGGTGCCGGCGCCGAGCTGAGCCGAGGCCGTGCGCTGTCTGGCGCCCTTGGTGGGGCATGGGCTGGCGCGCGTCTGCAGGCGGTCGCCGCGTCCGCAAGCGGGATGAACCCGGTGCGCGGCTCGATGCGTTCGGGCAAGGTTCCTGCCCCCGACCGGCCGCTCGATAAGCGGCCGTCGGGATGCGACAATCGCATCTTCAGCCTCCCTTCACGGTGCCGAGCGCGATGACCTCTCCGACAACGATCCACCCCTCCGCCGATGTGCACAGCGCGACCATCGGCGAGGCCACCCGAGTCTGGCAGTTTGTCGTGGTGCTGCCGCAGGCCAGGATCGGGCGTGACTGCAACATCTGCGCGCATGTGCTGATCGAGAACGATGTGGTGATCGGCGACCGTGTCACGGTCAAGAGCGGCGTGCAGTTGTGGGACGGGCTGAGGGTGGAGGACGACGTGTTCATCGGCCCCAACGTCACCTTCTCGAATGACAAGTTCCCGCGCAGCCGGCACTACCTGAGCGCGCCGCTGAGCACGCGCATTGCGGCAGGAGCGTCGCTCGGGGCGGGGAGCACGATCCTGCCCGGGCTCACGATCGGGCAGAACGCCATGGTCGGCGCAGGGGCGGTGGTGACGCGCTCGGTGCCGGCGAATGCGATCGTGGTGGGCAATCCGGCACGTATCGTCGGCTATGTCGATGCCGAGCGCCCCGCACCGGAAGCGGTGCCGCGGGCGGGCGATGCGCCGCTGCAGGCGACGCGCGTCAAGGGCGTGACGCTGCACCGGCTGCCGCGCGTGACCGACATCCGCGGCAGCCTCACGGTGGGTGAGTTCGAGCGCTCGGTGCCGTTCGCGGTCCGGCGCTACTTCATGGTGTTCGATGTGCCGAGCGTGGAGACGCGCGGCGAGCACGCACATCATGTGTGCCATCAGTTCCTGGTGTGCGTGCGGGGGCAGTTGGCCGTGGTGGCCGATGACGGTACGAACCGTGAGGAGTTCGTGCTCGACCGGCCCGATCGGGGACTTCATCTCCCGCCCCGGGTGTGGGGTATCCAGTACAAGTATTCGGCGGATGCGGTGCTGCTGGTCTTTGCCTCGCATTACTACGATGCGGACGACTACATCCGCGATTACGAGCAGTTTCTCGACGTCGTGGGAGCGCGCCGGTGATTCCGTTTCTCGACCTGAAAGCCCCACACGTCGAACTCCGCGGGGAAATCGACGCCGCGATCGCCCGCGTGCTCGACAGTGGCTGGTACATCCTGGGCCCGGAGGTGGAGGCCTTCGAGGCGGAGTACGCGGCGTATTGCGGGGCCGCTCATGGCGTGGGTGTGGCGAACGGGCTGGATGCGCTCCACCTGGCCTTGCGTGCGATGGACGTGGGGCCGGGCGACGAGGTGATCGTGCCGTCGAACACCTACATCGCCACCTGGCTGGCGGTCAGCCAGTGCGGGGCGACGCCGGTGCCGGTCGAGCCGGTCGACGCCACCTGCAACCTCGATCCGGCGCGTGTCGAAGCCGCGCTCAGCGCGCGGACGAAGGTGATCCTGCCGGTGCACCTCTACGGGCAGCCCGCCGACCTCGATCCGATCCTTGCGATCGCGCGCCGGCATGGCTTGCGTGTGCTCGAGGACGGCGCGCAGGCGCACGGCGCGCGCTACAAGGGGCGGCGGCTCGGCGCGCACGGCGATGCGGTGGCGTGGAGTTTCTATCCCGGCAAGAACCTGGGGGCGCTGGGCGATGGCGGGGCGGTGACGACCAGCGACCCCGAGCTCGCAGAGCGCATCCGGGTGCTGCGCAACTACGGCTCGCGGGTCAAGTATGTGAACGAGGTGCAGGGCTACAACAGCCGGCTCGATCCGCTGCAGGCGGCGGTGCTGCGGGTCAAGCTCGCCCACCTGGATGAGTGGAACGCCCGGCGCAAGGCGATTGCGGCGCTTTACCTGGCCGGGCTGGCCGAGCGCGGGCTGGTGTTGCCGCAGGTGCCGGCGTTCGCAGATCCGGTGTGGCACCTCTTCGTGGTGCGCCACCCGCGACGCGATCAGCTGCAGAGGCGGCTCGCCGAAGCGGGCGTGGGTACGCTGATCCATTATCCGATCCCGCCCCACATGCAGGCCGCCTATGCCGGGGCGGGGTTCCAGCCGGGTGATTTTCCGCTCGCAAACGCGCACGCGGAGCAGGTTCTCAGCCTGCCGATCGGCCCGCACCTGAGCCATACGGAGGCCCGTGAAGTCGTCCGATGTGTCATCGACGCGGTGGTGTCATGATGCCGGCGACGGTGCAGGGTCGCCGTCCGCTGGTGAGCTTCGTGGTCCTGGCCTACCAGCAGGAGGATCTGGTGCGGCAGGCGATCGAGGCGGCGTTTGCGCAGACATACTCGCCGCTGGAGATCATCCTGTCCGATGATGGCTCGAGCGATCGTACCTTCGCGGTCATCGAGCAGATGGCTGCGGCATGCCCCGGCCCGCACACCGTCCGGATCAATCGCAACGCGCGGAACCTGGGGCTGATCGGCCACGTCAATGCGGTTTTCGAGCTGGCCCGGGGCGAGTTCGTGCTGCTGGCCGCCGGCGACGATGTATCGCTGCCGGAGCGGACCGAGCGCATGGTTGCAGCGTTTGTGCAGAGCGACGATGTGATGCTGGTGCACACCCCGGTCGAACGCATCGACGCCGCGGGCCGCGTGCTCGGCCTGTGGCACCCGCCCATGCTGGGGAAACCCGATGACATGGCAAGCCTGGCGGTGAGCCTCGGCCTGCACCTGGGTGCGAGCGCGGGTTATCGCAAGGCGGTGTATGAGCGCTTCGGCCCCGTCACCGAGCCTTTTGCCTACGAAGACCTCGTCCTCGGCTTTCGCGCGTGCCTGCTCGGGCGGGCGGTGTACCTGGATACGCCGCTGGTGCGCTATCGCGTCGACACCGGCATGACCAGAAAGGACAAGCCGCTCGAAAAGAGCGTCCGCACGCAGCGCCGGGTGCGCGCGCTGAAAATGATGCGAGCCGTCTTCCGGCAGCGGGCGGTCGACCTGCAGCGGGTGGGCGTGTCTGCGCCGCGGGTCCTCGACCGCCTGGAAGCGCGACTGCGCGACGTCGACAGCCGCCTCGCGTATCACGAGACCCCGGGGGCGCTGCTCGGCAAGAGGCGCCCGGGTGCGCTCATCGACACCGCGAAGGCGGTCTATGACGAGGCTCGGCGGGAATGGGTGGCTGGCGCGAAGGCGCGCCTGCGCAGCCTCTTCGGCCGGCGTTCGCAGCCCTGAGTGGGGTAAGCATGCCCGTTTCGAAAGCTCTCCGTCCTGCTGGATTCCGGCGCATTCTGGCGCACCGGTCGATCAAGCTGATCCAGCGTGTGCGGACCGTTCTGTATCGCATGCTTTCTACGCTCGAGATCGATGGGCGACTTGTACGCTATCAGCCGGTGCATGCCCTGGGAGCGGGGCGGCTCGAGATCGAGGGGAAGGTGAGGGTGGGTGTTTTCCCTTCTCCACAGTTCCTGTCCTCGTACGCGCACATTGAGGCGCGGTATCCGGGCTCGATCATCTTGATCGGCGACGAGACGTGGATCAGTAACGGGTTCTCCGTGATCGCGGAGTATTCATCGATCAGGATCGGACGGCGATGTCTGATCGGCGCGAATGTCGAAATCATGGATAGTGATTTCCATGGGCTCGAGCTCGCGGATCGGCATCGCTCCGACCCGACGTGGTGCAGACCGGTGGTGATCGGCAACGATGTGTTCATCGGTGGGGGGGCGAAGGTCTTCAAAGGGGTCACGATCGGTGATGGGGCGGTGGTGGGCGGGGGGGCGATCGTCACCCGCGATGTCCCCCCGTTCAGCCTGGTCGGCGGCAATCCCGCTCGTGTCATCCGCATGCTGGACGGGAAGGGGCGTTCCTCAACATGAAAATACTGAACGCCGTCTATGGTGACTCCTCGGGGGGGCGCTGGAGCGCGACCCTGAAGACCGGCGAACTCCTTGCCGGCCTGGGGCACCGGGTAACGCTGCTGATCGCGCCCGCAGATCTCGGCAAGGTGCCCGACTATTCGGGGCGCAACATCGATGTCGTCACCCTGAAGAATTCAGGGCATTACGATCCGATCGCGAGCTGGAGGGCGGGGCGCCTCATTCGTGCGCGCGGGATCGATGCCGTGATTGCGCACAGCGGGCGGGCGATTCACATGCTCAAGCGGGCGGCGCCGTCGACGGTCCCGGTGATCGCCTTCAACCACAGCCACAACATCAAGCGCACGCTCAAGGCCGATGCCTTCTTCTGCATCACGCCCTACATGAAGCAGATCGTCGATGCGGCGACCGGCGGCGCGAAGCCCTCGTACGTAATCAGCAACGCGGTGACCGTGCTGCCGGACGAGGCTCTGAACGCCGGGCGCGCCGGGCGGCCGTTCACCGTCGGCTTCATCGGCCGCATGGCCTTGAACAAGGATCTGCCCACCCTGGTCGAGGCGGCGGCCGTGCTTGCGCGTCAGGGCGTGAGCTTCCGCCTGCTGCTCGCGGGTGATGGCGAGGAGCGGCCGATGCTCGAACGCAAGGTCGACGCGCTGGGCATTCGCGACAAGGTCGAGTTTTCCGGCTGGGTCGGGCCGGCGCAGAAGGCGGATTTTTTCAACGACTGCGATGTGATCTGCTCGCCGTCCGAGTGGGACACCCAGCCGCTGATGGTGCTTGAGGCGCTGGCCTGGGGCAAGGCGCTGGTGGGAACCGACGTACCGGGGCCGTCGAGCTGCTACGAGCACGAAAAGACCGCACTGGTCGTGCCGCCCAAGGATCCAGCGGCCATGGCCGCGGCGCTGCGGCGCTTGAAGGACGATCCAGGGCTGCGCGCAAGACTCGGGCAGAACGGTCGCCAGCAGGCGATCGCGACGCATGCCGATGCAGAGGTAGCGGTTTTGCTCGAGCGGCGGCTCAGGGATCTGGTGGAGAAGTTCTCGGGCCGCTCGCCAGCGCGTTGAGAGGCCCTCGAGCCGACCTGGCGCCTGATGTCAGGCGGCGTCGGTTGCCGCTCATGCGCGCCTCCGGGTGCGGTCAGTTGCCCCCGCACGCTGCACCACCCTGAGGCCCGACTGTTCCGCCTGGTCTCCGTGCTGTGCCACTTCCTGCCCGAGTTTACCGAACAGCAGGCGCGAGCCATATCGCCACGGATGCTTGAGGAGGTGCGCCCACATCATCCCGGGGTATAGCTTGATCAGCATTGCGATCGAGTGCGCCTTGATCGGCGAGGTGCCGACCGTGGCGCCCTTGTGCTTGCGGTTCTCGAGCACGACCTCGGGCAGGAAGACCCCCTGGTAGCCTTTCGAACACAGCCGCAGGTAGAGCTCCCAGTCCTCGCGCAGCTTGCGAAAGGCGTTGTCGTAGCCGCCCGCGGCGAGCAGCACATCCTTGCGCAGCAGGGTGGTCGCGCAGATGTAGTTGGCTTTCGCGAGCCGGCGGGCATCGAACGGTCCGGACGCGAAGAGGCCGTCGCGCTCGCCGAAATAGCGCATCTGCCCGTAGGCGTAGGCGATGTCGGCCGGGGCTTGGGCGAGACGTGCCATCAGGTGTTCGACGGCGGTCGGGACCAGGCGGTCGTCGGCATCCAGAAAGATCACGTATTCGCCGCTGGCCTGCGTCAGCGCATTGTTGCGCGCCAGCGACAGGCCGCGGTTCTTCTGCGCGAGCACGGTGACGGGGTAGCGGCAGGCGACCTCGATGCTGTCGTCTCTGGATTCGTCGTCGAGGACGATGACTTCCTTGTTCGGCCAGGTCTGTGCGAGCGCCGAGTCGATCGCCTCGCCGAGGAAGCGGCCGTAGTTGTAGTTGGTGATGATGATCGAGACGAGCGGCTGCATGGCGTGGTGGGCTTGCGTCAGAGGTCGATGAGGTCGCGCAGCACGGCGGCGATGGCGCGGTTCGAGTAGTGGGCTTCGTAGCTCGCGCGCGCCGCCTGGCCGAGGGCAGGTAGCTGGTCGCGCCGCTGGTGAAGGCGGGCGACGGCCTTGCAGATGCTTTGTGGGTCGCCGGGCTGCGCCCAGATCAGGCCGCGGCTTTCGTCCGTCCGCAATTGCGGCAAGAAGGCCGGTGTCGCCGCCGTGATCACCGCCCGGCCGATCGCCAGCCCCTGATAGACCTTGTTCGGAATCACCCGCAGCGCCTTGTCGCTGGTGCCGAAGATGCCGAGGATCGCCTCCGCGCTGGCGAGCCGGGTGGGCAGTTCGGGCAGCGGGCCCCAGCCTTCGAAGCTGACCCGGCTCGGGCCGGTGGTGCCGACGAGCGGCGCGAGCAGGCGCTCGCACTCGGCCTTCATCGGCCCCTCGCCGATCAGGCGCCAGTGGGTGGGTGGGCCGTCGTACTGCAGGATGGCCTGGGTCAGCACGTCCACGCCCTGGAGTCCGATGAAGGTGCCGAAGAAAGCGAGCTCGAGCGGCGCATCGACCGGCTTCTGCGGCCATGCCTGCGGGGTGAACAGCGCTTCTTCCGCGCCCACCGGGATCACCCGGATGCGCGCGCGCGCCACACCATGGGTGACGTGGAAGTAGTCGGCGTGGCCTTCGGTGTCGGCGATCAGCCAGTCGGGCAGCTTGAAGAGGCGCGATTCCCAGGTGAGCAGCTTGCGTGCCTTGGCGCTGTCGGCGGCGAACTTGCGCTTTTCGTTGACCTGCTTGTCGTAGGCGCTGATCAGCGGGTCGAACACCAGCGGGAGCTGGTGGCGGCGGGCGTAGCGCGCCGCGGCAGAGAGGTCGCGCTGGCGGAAGCAGGGCACCCAGATGAGGTCGGGGCGCGCGCCGCCGCGCAGCGCGTACTCTAGGTCGGCGGTGGACGAAAGCGCGGGCAGGAAGCGGCTCACCTCACAGTCAAGGCTGCGCAGCACCGACTCGATCACGCGGTTGCGCGGATAGTCGGGCCCGTAGTTGCCGTAACGACCCCAGATCAGCACCTTCTTCATGGCCGCGAGTGCTCCTCGAGCAGGCGCAGCAGGGCATCCGCGATCTCGGCCTGCACGTCGGGCAGCGGTGTGTTCCGTTGCGCAAGGACCGCGCCGGCGAGGTCGGGGATCGCACTGCGCGCGAGCAGGCCGCGCTCGACGTAGCCGCGCAGGGCGGCACTGTCGTTGGCGTTGGCCTGGGCGACCGCGGGCGAGACGGAGAGCACCGGCCGGCCGGAGTAGATGCTTTCGGCCACCATGCTGAGGCTGTCTTCCGTGACCACGATCGCCTGTGCTGCGGCGAGGAAGTCCCGCATCACCCTGCGCGGCGCCTGTGACCACCACACCGCGTCGGCGAGCAGCTCGGCGGGGATGCTCGCGCGCAGCACCGCCTCGGCGGCAGGGCCGGTGCGGCGCGAGGTGGTCAGCAGCAGGCGTGCCCCGCGCCGCCGGGCGAGTGCGCCGAGGCCATCGGCAAGTACG
>JBEOKH010000197.1:0-16121 GCA_040275625.1 Thauera sp.
AATACACCTAAAAACGCCCCAACATTCAAGCAATGTCGGGGCGTTTTTACGTTTGCCGTTTGCTCCTGTGCAAGCTGCAGTGCTTGCGCAGCGCTTCTCCAGTCAGCGTGCCCCCTGTTTTCTGATGCGATAGGTCAGCTGCGGACGGGTGATCCCGAGAAGGCGCGCCGCTGCGGAGAGGTTGCCCCCTGCGCGCTCCACCGCGCGATTGAGCAGACTTTGCTCGAAAGTCTCCAGGTCGATGCCGCTGTTGAGCACTGCGGCGGGCAAATCGGCCTCTACACCTGGGTACGGCTCAGCAAGGCCGCCACCAGGGGCCAGCCGATGTTCTCGACCGCTCGGGGCCTGAACCGAGCCAAGAAAGAGATGCTCGGCTTCGATGAGTCCGTGTTGTGGTGCGAGGATCACGCCGCGTTCGAGAACATTCTCGAGTTCGCGGACGTTTCCTGGCCATGAATGGGCCTTGAGTGCCAGCATCGCCTTGTCGCTGACGCCACCCATTCGTTTCCCGTGTAGTGTCTCGAAGCGGCGGAGCATCGCGTCGACCAGGGAGGGGATATCTCCCGCGCGCTCGCGAAGGGGCGGGATTATGACTGGGTAGACGTTCAGTCGATAAAAAAGGTCGCGTCGGAACCGTCCGTCGTCCACCGCCTTCTGCAAATCGACATTGGTTGCTGCGACCAGGCGGACATTTACTTTGCGCGTACGTTCGTCGCCCAGTCGTTCAATCTCGCCTTCCTGAAGGACCCTGAGCAACTTTGCCTGAGCAGACAGAGGCAGTTCGCCCACCTCGTCCAGAAACAGGGTGCCGCCATCTGCACGTTCGAACTTGCCTGCGCGGGTGGCGTGAGCGCCGGTGAAGGCTCCACGTTCTACGCCAAAGAGTTCCGATTCGATCAGTTCATCCGGCAAGGCTGCACAGTTCACCGCCACGAACGCCTTTTCTCGTCGTGGGCTCATGTCGTGCAGTGCGCGCGCGAAGCGTTCCTTGCCGACACCGGTCTCGCCGAGCAGCAAGACCGTCACGCTCGTCGACGCCGCGCGAGCGGTCAGGTCGTACGCGTGCATGAAACCTGTCGAGTTACCGATCAGATCGGGCGTCCGGCGCGGACAGGCAATCGTGCGGCGCATGGTCTCGATCTCTTCGCGCAACTCGAGCAGGCGCCCGACGATCGAGTCAGCCTCGAAGTAGGGGCGCAACTGATCCGCGTCTGGCCATTCTTCCACGGGTTTGCCGACGATTCGGCAGTGGTTGGCGCCAGTGGCGGCGCATTCGGTCTCGCGGAACAGGATGAAGCGACCAACGAACGCGCTCGTGTAACCGGAGGCATAGCCGATCATCATCCAGCAGGCGGGCTCCTTGGCCTCGCCGAAGCAATGCACATGCGCCTCGGCCTCCCATGCGTTGTGCCAGAGGAACTCACCGTAAAACCCGTTTTTTGGCGGATCGAGTTCGAGGCGGACGGGCTCGACGCGCGCGCAGCCTTCGAGCATGTGCAGTTGCGGCCCGACCACGAAAGCATCGGCGAGATCGCCAGCGCCGCGGGTGCGGCGCGCGAGCTCGGCATCGCGCATTCCAGAGGCGAAACCCATCCGGGTCAGGATGCGCCGAGCCTGTTCCTGTCCCACAGATTCGATCAGCTCCTTGCGCAGTTCCGCGAGCGCTCCGGCGTGCATCAGCACCATTCGGTGCTCGCCGAGCCAGATGAAACCGTCCTGGGCGGCAAACCGCAAGAGATCGCGCAGGTCGGTGCTCTCCGGGTACTGAATGGCTTTCAAGTCGTCGTCTCCTTGTCACGGCGCCGGTCGACTCGGCGATACGCGGGGGTGGTCGGTCATGCCCGCTGGGCGGGTCTCTTTGTGCAGGCGTTCAGCCAATTCCGCCGATGTTACCAAAATCTCGAGAAAAAAGGGCGTGCGCTGGGGTCTGACATCCGCGCGCGGGGGTGTCCCGAGCCACCAGGTCGAGGAGCCGGTCGCAGTGGGTACCTTCCTGTTTCAAGTGGCCTCGATGTTGCGTGGCAATAAACGAGATTGATGAAATGATCAATCGGGCGCTGGATTTGATCATTTGATGAGTTTATCAGCGAGATATTGGGGTGAAAATCTCGACGGGAGCGTGAAATACCGGGCGCAGTGGCACGTGCTCGAGACTGGCACGGATCTTGTTAGCAAGACTCTATCCAAACGTTGGATGTGATCAAAAGAATGGAGGCGCGGATGAAAGAGAAAGAGCCTGTGGTCGACATCAGCCGCAAGTTCGTACGCTTGACCGAGCGTCGTCCCGACGGCTTCGTCGAGTTTGAGTTCGCCATCGGCGAGCCTGAACTGTTCGCGGAGATGCTGCTTCCAGCGGATGCATATGAAGCGTTCTGCAAGACCAACGAAGTCATCCAGCTTGGTCCGCGTGAGCAGTCCGAGACGTCGGAGAGCTCCGACTGGAACTGGAATCTGCATCAGGCAACCCACCAGCGCTTCCGTTGAGCGTCTGGCCCACCACGAGGAGGAGAGTTCATGCAAATCGATTTGCGTACGGTGTCCATCAAGCCCCTGCGGCACACCTTCGACAACGTCGCCCGCCGTATCGGCGCAGACAAGCCGGCTTCGCGCTACCAGGAAGGCACCCTGGACATGCAGCAGACGGCCAACTTCCACTATCGGCCGACCTGGGACCCCGCGCACGACATCTACGATGCTTCGCGCACGGCGATCAAGATGGCAGACTGGTACGCCTTCAAGGATCCGCGCCAGTTTTACTACGGCGCCTACACGCTGGCGCGCGCGAAGCAGCAGGACACGGCCGAGGCCAATTTCGACTTCGTCGAGAACCGTGGTCTGGCGGCAACCTTGCCTGACGCCCTGCGTGACACCGTGCTCAAGCTGTTGCTGCCGCTGCGCCACGTGGCCTGGGGCTCGAACATGAACAACGCGAGCATCTGTGCCTACAGCTACGGCACAGGCTTCTCGCAGCCGCACATTTTCCATGCCATGGACCAGCTCGGCATTGCCCAGTACATCACCCGCGTCGGCCTGTTGCTGGGCGACGTCGATTCGCTGGAAGAAGCCAAGCGCGCGTGGATGGAAGACGACGCCTGGCAGGGTCTGCGCCGATTCGTCGAGGATTCGTTCGTGGTCAAGGACCCGGTCGAGCTCTTCGTCGTGCAGAACGTGGTGCTCGACGGCCTGATGTATCCGCTGGTGTACGACACCATCATCGACGACGTGCTGTCGTCGCAGGGCGGCACGCCGGTGGCCATGCTCACCCAGTTCATGACCGACTGGTTCGCCGAGACCAAGAAGTGGTCCGATGCGACGGTGAAGATCGCTGCCGCCGAATCCGCCGAGAACAAGCAGGTCCTGGCCCAATGGCTCACCGAGTGGCGTGATCGTGCCGCTTCCGCGCTGCTGCCTGTTGCCCGCATCGCCCTGGGTGATCGCACCGATACCGTGATGGCCGATGTCGTCCAGCAATTCAACGCACGCATGGCCAAGGCCGGCGTCGCAATCTGAGCGGAGTATCCATGTCGACCGTATTTCTCGCGCTGCAAACCAACGAAGAAACCCGCCCGATCATCGAGGCGATCCTGCAGGACAATCCGGGCGCGGTCTGCGACGAGCAGCCCGCCATGGTCAAGATCAACGCTGACGGCAAGCTGGTCGTACGCCGCGAAACGATCGAGGAGATCATCGGCCGTGATTACGACCTGCAGGAGTTGCAGGTCAACATGATCACGATGTCGGGCAACCTTGATCAGACCGACGACGAAATCACCCTGTTCTGGAAGTCCTGAGCCCCCGAGGAGACACGAAAATGGACATGCAAGTTGCCAAGAAGAAGCTTGGTCTGAAAGAGCGTTATGCGGTGATGACGCGCGGTCTGGACTGGACCCCGTCGTACCAGAAGATGGAAGACATCTACCCGTACATCGCCTACGAAGGCATCAAGATCCACGACTGGGACAAGTGGGAAGACCCCTTCCGCCTGACCATGGATGCTTACTGGAAGTACCAGGCCGAGAAGGAACGCAAGCTGTACGCGATCATCGACGCCTTCAACCAGAACAACGGCCACCTCAACGTCACCGACGCGCGCTACGTCAACACCGTCAAGCTCTTCATCAGCGGCATCAGCCCGCTCGAGTACGTCGCGCACCGTGGCTTCGCCCACGCCGGTCGTGCCTTCCCCGGCCCCGGCCCGCGCGTCGCCTGCCTGATGCAGTCGCTTGACGAGATCCGTCACGCCCAGACTCAGGTGCATTCGATCTCGAACTACAACAAGTACTACAACGGCATGCATGACTTCCACCACATGCACGACCGCGTGTGGTTCCTGTCGGTGCCCAAGTCGTTCTTCGACGATGCCATCACCGCGGGCCCGTTCGAGTTCATGGTCTCGATCGGCTTCTCGTTCGAGTACGTGCTCACCAACCTGCTGTTCGTGCCGTTTGTTTCCGGTGCGGCCTACAACGGCGACATGGGCACGATGACCTTCGGCTTCTCGGCGCAGTCCGACGAGGCGCGCCACATGACGCTGGGCCTGGAGGTGATCAAGTTCATCCTCGAGCAGGACCCCGCCAACGTGCCGATCGTGCAACGCTGGATCGACAAGTGGACCTGGCGTGGCTATCGCGTGTTGACGCTGGTGGCGATGATGATGGACTACATGCTGCCCAAGCGCACCATGAGCTGGAAGGAAGCCTGGGAGGTGTATTTCGAGGAGAACGGCGGTGCGCTGTTCAAGGACCTCGCTCGCTACGGCATCACCATGCCCAAGTGCGCCGAGCAGATCGCCCTCGAGAAGGACCACCTGTCGCACCAGGCCTGGAGCACCTTCTACAACTACGCCGCCGCCGCCAACTTCCACACCTGGATGCCGGACGAGGACGAAATGCAGTGGCTGGCGAGCAAGTACCCGGAGAGCTTCGACAAGCACTACCGTCCGCGTTTCGAGTTCTGGCGCGAGCAGGCCGCGAAGGGCAACCGCTTCTACAACAAGACGCTGCCCATGCTGTGCCAGACCTGCCAGATCCCGATGATCTTCACCGAGCCGGGCGACCCGACCAAGATCTGCTACCGCGAGGTCGACTACAAGGCCGAGAAGTACCACTTCTGCTCGGATCACTGCAAAGAGATCTTCGAGCACGAGCCGGAGAAGTACGTCCAGGCCTGGCTGCCGGTGCACCAGATCTACCAGGGGAACTGCTTCCCCGAGGGCACCGACCCGACGGTCGAAGGTTTCGATCCGCTGGCTGCCGTGCTCAAGTATTACCACGTCGAGCACGGTCGGGATAACCTCGACTTCGACATTTCCGAAGACAAGAAGAACTTCGACGAATGGCGTGGCCAGGCGACGAAGAACGTCTGACCGCTGCAGGCTGCGGGTGCGGAGCGCGCCCGCAGCGATCAAGCGCTAACAAGGAGACAAGACATGGCTGTTGCCGCTATTTCGAAATACGAATTCGCCCCCGCCGACTCGCAGGACAAGTTCCACGGTGCGCAGTTGCTGTACATCGGCTGGGAAGACCACCTGCTGTTCTGTGCGCCCTTCGCGTTCCCGTTCCCGCCGACCATGCGCTTCGGTGACGTGGTCGCCGGGCCGATGCTGGCCGCCTTCGGCTACCACCCTGACTTCGCGCAGATCGACTGGGCGAAAGTCGAGTGGTTCAAGTCGGGCAAGCCGGTTGCGCTCGATTTCGACAAGTCGCTGGCCGAGAACGGCCTCAAGCACAAGGACGTGATCCGCTTCCGCACCCCGGGCCTGAACGGCATCAAGGGTTCCTGCAGTTGATACGTCTGGTGCGTCACGACGCGTCGGCCTGCGGGTCGGCGCGCCGTGACGCGGGTTGGAACCGACTCACGGAAATCTAAGATGAGCTACGAGCTGACCATTGAACCCATCGGCCAGACCATTGAGGTCGAAGACGGCCAGACCATACTGGACGCCGCGTTACGCGCTGGCATCTGGCTGCCGCACGCCTGTTGTCACGGGCTGTGCGCTACCTGCAAGGTGCAGGTCACCGACGGCGAAGTCGATCACGGCGAGGCGTCCAGCTTCGCGTTGATGGACTTTGAGCGCGACGAGGGCAAGACGCTCGCCTGCTGCGCACGTCTTGAGTCCGACGTGACGATAGAGGCCGAGATCGACGAGGAGCCCGATGCCGAATCGATTCCGGTGCGCGATTTTCCGGGTACCGTGACCCGGATCGAGGCGCTGACACCGACGATCAAGGCGGTGTTCATCGAAACCGATGAGGCCCTGCACTTTCAGGCCGGGCAATACATCAACTTCTTCCTCGAGGGCGGCGAATACAGCCGCGCCTTCTCGCTCGCCAATCCGCCTTCTACCGGGCGCGAGGTCGAGCTCAACATCCGCATCGTCCCCGGCGGGCGCGGTACCACCTGGGTCCACGAGCAATTGCGGGTTGGCGAGCGTGTGCGCCTGTCCGGCCCTTACGGCCGCTTCTTCGTGCGCAAGTCGGCGCCCGAGGCGCTGCTCTTCATGGCGGGCGGCTCCGGCCTGTCCAGTCCGCGCTCGATGATCCTCGACCTGCTCGAAGCCGGCGACACCCGGCCCGTGACACTTGTTTACGGGCAGCGTAACCGCAGCGAGCTTTACTACCACGACGAGTTTCTCGCCCTGGCCGAGAAGTATCCGAACTTCAGCTACGTGCCGGCGCTGTCCGACGAGGCGGCGGATTCGGGCTGGACCGGCCTCCGCGGCTATGTACACGAGGCAGCGACGGCGCATTTCGACAACGACTTCCGCGGCCACAAGGCCTACCTGTGTGGCCCGCCGCTGATGATCGACGCCTGCATTACTGCGTTGATGCAGGGACGGCTTTTCGAGCGCGACATCTACATGGAAAAATTCTTTTCTGCCGCGGACGTGCAGCAAGTACGCAGCCCCCTCTTCAAGAAAATTTGATTATTGTCAGAGAATGTCGAGATTGACGATTGACGCGGAAAAATCTCGATAGAATTTGCGCGTTTCACACCTTCGTTTTCCAACCCACCCGATCCGGAACATACCGGCCGGGTCTTGCAGGAGGAGCATTCACATGGCCATGACTGGCGTACTGCGTCCGGGACACATCTCGCTGCGCGTCCTCGACCTCGAAGAGGGCATCAATTTCTACAAGAACACGCTCGGTCTGGTCGAGACCGGCCGTGACGCGCAGGGCCGGGTCTATTTCAAGACCTGGGACGAGCGTGAGCACAACAGCGTGCTGATCCGCCAGGCGGATTCGGCCGGGGTGGATTTCTTCGCCTTCAAGGTCGCCGACAAGGCCACGCTCGACAAGCTCGACGGCGACCTGCAGGCCTTTGGCCTCAAGACCGAGCGCATTCCCGCGGGCGAGATGCTCGAGACCGGTGAGCGCGTGCGTTTCGAAGTACCCTCGGGCCACCTGATCGAGCTCTACGCCGAGAAGGCCGACGTCGGTAACGGGCAGTCCTATGTCAACCCGGACCCCTGGGTTCCCGACGCCGAACGCGGTATCGCGCCGACGCGAATGGACCACTGCCTGCTCTACGGCCCGGACATCGAGAAGGTGCAGGAGATCTTCGAGAAGGTGCTCGGCTTTTATCTCGTCGAGCACGTGGTCATGGAAGACGGCAAGACCGACCTGGCGATCTGGCTGTCGTGCTCCACCAAGGCGCACGACATCGCCTTCGTGCGTCACCCGGAGCCGGGCAAGCTGCACCACATCTCTTTCAAGCTCGACAGCTGGGAGAAGGTGCTGCGCGCGGCCGACATCATGTCGATGAACCGCATCTCGATCGACATCGGCCCCACCCGGCATGGCATCACCCGCGGCACCACGATCTACGCCTTCGATCCCTCGGGTAACCGCTTCGAGACCTTCTGCGGCGGCTACGACACCTATCCCGACTACAAGGCGGTGAAGTGGACCTGGGACGAGGTTGGCGCGGGCATTTTCTACCACGACCGCAAGCTCAACGAGCGTTTCCTGTCCGTCGTGTCCTGAGTTGCGCATGCGGCCTTGTTCGCGGGCGCAACAAACGGCAGGGGCCACCGCAAATCGGTGGCCCCTGCGCATGCCAGAGCGTGAGGGGATCAGCGTGGGCTGCGGACGTTGAAGAAGTCGGTCGGCATGTGCTGCACCGCGTCGAGCGTGCGCAGGATGTGTTCGGACAGGATCGCGGTGGCGCGCTCGGCATCGCGCGCGAGCGTGGAATCGAACAAGGCCTGGTGTTCGGCATGAACGTCGCGCGCCACCGGTTGCCGGAACAGGCTGATGCGACGGTAGCGCTCGGACTGTTGGTAGAGAATGTTCTGGAAGTGGCGGATCCAGCGCGACGGACTGGCGGCGATCAGCGCGTCGTGGAAATTGCGGTTGCGCTTTTCCCACTCGTCGGCCGCTTCGCTGTCATGGTCGGAGAGTTTTTGCTCGGCGCGCGACAGGCGGTGGAAGGCCGCCACCACCGAGGCTTCCCAGTCCTCGCCACCGAGCGCGATCGATTGCCGCAGCGCTTCGGTCTCGAGCAGGATGCGGGTGCGGGTGATGTCCTCGAAGTCCTCGATCGAGATCGGCGCGACGCGAAAGCCGCGCTGCCCCTGGGCCACGACCAGCGCATCGGTCACCAGCAGCAGCAAGGCCTCGCGCAGGGTGCCGGCGCCAACGTCGTAGTGGTCCTTGAGGTGCTCGACGCGCAACTTCTCGCCGGGCGGATGCACGCCTTCGATGATGTCGCGGCGCAAGCGCTGGTAGGCGCCCTCGACCAGCGTCTTCGGTTCGGTGGTGGCCGGGGCTTGCGAGAGGACTGCTTCGCTCATGATGATTTGCGTAATGTAGAGATTGTCCCCGGATTTTAGCTGACAGGCACAGATTTCGCTGAGTCAAAAAATCTCGATAAAAATTATTGACGTCGATAAAAGCCTGCATTAACGTCTTCGCTTACTCGCTAACGAGCCCGGTCAAAGGAGTCACCGATATGCAAGTTGCAGTCCATCAGGCCACGATCAGCTGGGAGGCCGCACACGCCGCGGTCGAGGCTGCGGTCAGGGAAGCGCAGACGATCGGCGCGCGCATCAACGTCGCGGTTGCCGACGTATCCGGAAACCTGGTGGCTTTCCTGCGCATGCCCGGGGCTTTTCCGCAGTCGATCTCGATCGCCATCGACAAGGCGCACACGGCGGGCGGGTTCGGCTTCCCGAGCGGCGACTGGATGAAGGTGTGTGCGGACAACGAAGGCATGAAGCTCGGCTTCTCGGTCCGTCCCGGCCTGGTCGTGTTCGGCGGCGGGCTGCCGATCCGCGTTGGTGGCGAGTTGGTCGGTGGCATCGGCGTGTCGGGTGCGTCCGAGGCGCAGGACAGCGATTGCGCGCGCGCCGGCCTGCGCGCGATCGGCGCCGACGCGTGCTGAGTCTGGCGCATCGATGACGGTTGCAGCCGTGCGGCGGTCCGCTCCCCTCCCTCTCCCCGGATCGCCGCGCGGCCTGCATTCACGCCCAGGACCCCACCCCAAAGGAAGGAAGACATGAACAAGATCAAATGCGCCCTGATCGGCCCCGGCAACATCGGCACCGATCTGCTCTACAAACTCAAGCGCAGCCCGGTGCTGGAGCCGGTGTGGATGGTCGGCATCGACGCCACCTCCGAGGGCCTCGCGCGCGCGCGCGAGCTCGGCCTCAAGACCACCTCAGACGGCGTCGATGGCCTGCTGCCGCATGTCAAGGCCGACGGCGTGCAGATCGCCTTCGACGCCACTTCAGCCTATGTGCACGCCGAGAACAGCCGCAAGCTGAATGAGCTGGGCGTGCTGATGATCGACCTCACCCCGGCCGCGATCGGCCCCTTCTGCGTGCCGCCGGTCAACCTGGTCGAGCACGTCGGCAAGGGCGAGATGAACGTCAACATGGTCACCTGCGGTGGCCAGGCCACCATCCCGATGGTCGCGGCGGTGTCGCGCGTGCAGCAGGTGGCCTACGGCGAGATCGTTGCCACCGTGTCGAGCAAATCGGCCGGCCCCGGCACGCGCAAGAACATCGATGAATTCACCCGCACCACCGCGGGCGCGGTCGAGAAGGTCGGCGGCGCCAAGAAGGGCAAGGCCATCATCATCCTCAACCCGGCCGAGCCCCCGCTGATCATGCGCGACACCGTGCACTGCCTTACCGAGACCGAGCCCGACCAGGCCAAGATCACCGCGTCCATCCACGCCATGATCAAGGAAGTGCAGAAGTACGTCCCCGGCTACCGCCTGGTCAATGGCCCGGTGTTCGACGGCAAGCGCGTCTCGGTTTACCTGGAAGTCGAAGGCCTGGGCGACTACCTGCCCCGGTACGCCGGCAACCTCGACATCATGACCGCGGCCGGTGCGCGCACCGCCGAGATGTTTGCCGAGGAGATCCTCGCCGGTCGTCTGAAGCTCGAATCCAACCGCGCCACCATGGTGGCCTGAGCGCCCCGGCCACAAGGAGATGAACATGGAACTTCGCGGCAAGAAGATCACCGTCCACGACATGACCCTGCGTGACGGCATGCACCCCAAGCGCCACCTGATGACGCTCGAGCAGATGAAGACCATCGCCTGCGGGCTCGATGCAGCGGGTGTGCCGCTGATCGAGGTCACCCACGGCGACGGCCTCGGCGGCGCATCGGTGAACTACGGCTTCCCCGCGCACAGCGACGAGGAATACCTCGGCACCGTGATCCCGCTGATGAAGCGGGCCAAGGTTTCGGCGCTGCTGCTGCCGGGCATCGGCACCGTCGACCACCTGAAGATGGCGCACGAACTGGGCGTGTCGACGATCCGCGTCGCCACTCACTGCACCGAGGCGGACGTGTCTGAACAGCACATCGGCTACGCCCGCAAGCTCGGCATGGACACCGTGGGCTTTTTGATGATGGCGCACATGAACAGCCCCGAAGGTCTGGTCACCCAGGCCAAGCTGATGGAGAGCTACGGCGCCAACTGCATCTACGTCACCGACTCGGCCGGTCACCTGCTGCCCGACACGGTCAAGGCGCGCCTGTCGGCGGTGCGCGATGCCCTGAGGCCCGAGACCGAGCTCGGCTTCCACGGCCACCACAACCTGGCGATGGGCGTGGCCAACAGCCTCGCCGCGCTCGAAGTGGGCGCCACCCGCATCGACGCCGCCGCCGCGGGCCTGGGCGCCGGTGCCGGCAACACCCCGCTGGAGGTCTTCATCGCGGTGTGCGACCTGATGGGCATCGAGACCGGCGTCGACGTGTTCAAGATCCAGGACGTCGCCGAAGACCTCGTCGTGCCGATCATGGACTTCCCGATCCGCATCGACCGCGACGCGCTCACGCTGGGCTACGCAGGTGTGTACGGCTCCTTCCTGCTCTTCGCCAAGCGCGCCGAGAAGAAATACGGCGTGCCGGCGCGCGAGATCCTGGTCGAGATGGGTCGTCGCGGCATGGTCGGCGGCCAGGAAGACATGATCGAGGACACGGCGCTCAACCTCGCACGGGCAAAGGGTCTGGCCGCCTGAACCTGATGCGCGTCCCCCGTCGGCCGATGCCGCGGGGGCGCGCCGGAGCAGGGCCGAGTGCAATGTAGCGGCGTCATGCGATCGGGCAGGGCGCCATATTTTCGACGACAAGGAGGGGCAGAAGATGCCGTTGGCAGAAATCACCATGATCGAAGGCCGCACCGAAGACCAGAAGCGCGCCGTGATCGAGAAGGTCACCCAGGCGCTCGTCGAGGCGGTTGGGGCGCCGATCCAGACCGTCCGCGTCGTCATCCGCGAGGTGCCGAAGACGAACTGGGGTATCGGCGGCGTTTCGGCAAAGGATCTGGGACGCTGAGCCGTCCCTGGCCGACCGGCACAGCAAGCGGCCCGTCCGAGGCCGCCGACGGCTGAGCAGCAAATCGACGTAAAACCACAATCATCAAGGAGGGGGCATGGAATTGAAGTTCGGCAAACTCGCGGGTGCGCTTGCACTCGCCGCACTGACCATCGGAAGCGCCCAGGCGAAGGACGGGGGCGACCAGTATCCCAACGGTGCAGAGACCTGGCTGGCTGGCGCAGTGCCGCCGCCGGGCAACTACTTCCTCAACTACTTCGGCTACTACGGCGGCGAACTGCAGGACGGCAACGGCAACAGGGCGCCGTCGGGCGAGGTCGATGCCTGGTTCAACGCCTTCCGCTTCGTGCAGACGACCGAGCACAAGATCTTCGGCGGCTACTGGGGGTGGCACGTGATCGTGCCGCTGGTGCATCAGAAGGTGGATCTGTTCGGCTCGGAGTCGGTGAATGGCCTCGGCGATATCACCATCGATCCGTTCATCGTTTCCTGGCACGCCAAGAACTGGCATTGGGCGGTCGGTTTCGACATCAATCTGCCGACCGGGCGCTACAAGGAAGGCGACGCACGCCAGAGCATCGGCGCCAACTACTGGAGCTACGAGCCGCTGTTCGCGTTCAGCTACATGGGCGACACGGGCTGGGAAGCGTCGGCCAAGCTGATGTACAACATCAAGAGCAAGAACAAGGACTACGCCGGTCCGGCTGGGGTGGGCAGCTATGCGTCCGGTGACGAGTTCCACATGGACTACCTGGTCGGCAAGCGCATGGGGCCGTGGGGTGTGGGGCTGTCGGGCTACTACCTGAAGCAGACCTCGGATGACGAGATCAACGGCCAGACCGTTGCGGCGAATCCGTTCTGGTCCGAAGGCCGCCGTGGCCAGGTCTTCGCCATCGGTCCCACGGTCAGCTACACGACCAAGGCGGGCGTGCATCTCACTGCGCAGTGGAACCACGAAACCAAGGTCGAGAACCGCTTCGAGGGCGACAAGTTCATCCTCAAGCTGATCATGCCGCTCTGATCGAGCGCATCCGTCGGCAGTGCTTGCGCCCTGCGCCCGTCCGCCCCGGATGGCGTGGGGCGTTTGCATTGCGCGCGGGGAGCGGACGGCAGGAGACGATAGATTCCGCAGTGGATAAAATAACGATAAGTTAATAAAATATCGAGATTGATGGATTAAACTGGGGCCTTGAGTGCGCACGAGTTCGTCCTCGCGCGCCGTGCCGCACCGGAACAGGAGAATCGAACATCATGAATGCCCCCGCTGCAACCCCCGTCGTCCCCGCCACCGACACCGCGCGCATCACCCGCATCGCCCGCCGCCACGCCAAACCCGGGCACGAAGCCGAGTACGAAGCGATGTTGCGCGAGATGCTGGCGAAGATGCGCGCGCACGGTGGTTTTCTAGGCGGCGACCTGATCCCGCCCGAAGTGCCGGGTGAGGCATATCAGCTGGTCGTGCGCTTCGCCTCCGAAGCCGAGCTCCAGGCCTGGGACATGAGTGACGTGCGCATCGCGCTGCTGGAGCGCATGAAGGCGGTCGCCGAGGGCGAGCCCGAGTTCCGCAAGCTGAGCGGGCTCGAGGCCTGGTTCGAGCCCGCGGTGGTGCCGGCCAGCATGCACCCGCCGCGCGCCAGGATGGCGGTCGTCACCTGGATGGGCATCTTCCCGGTGGTGTCGCTCTACCTGTGGCTGGCGTCGCTGTGGCCGGGGTTCCAGGCGCTGCCCTTTCTGCCGCGCACCGCGGTGTTCACCGCGCTGATCGTCGCCACCATGACCTGGGTCGTGATGCCGCGGCTCACGCGCCTGATGCGCGGCTGGCTCAATCCGGCGCGTCAATCGCGAAGCTGAGCGTACCCACGCCGTCGATCCTGCCTTCCAGGCGATCACCCGGCTGCACCGGACCAACGCCCTCGGGCGTGCCGGTGTAGATCAGGTCGCCTGGCTGCAGGTGGTAGTAGGTCGACAGGTCGGCAATGATCTCCGGGATGCTCCAGATCATGTCGCCGAGGTCGCCGTTCTGGCGCAGTTCGCCGTTCACGCGCAGGCTGATCGCGCCGCTGCGCAGGATGCGGCCTTGTGCGCGGACGATCTCGCTCGCCACCGCGCCGCGCTCGACGTTCTTGGCGAGGTCCCATGGGTTGCCCTTCGCCTTCGCCGTCGCCTGCAGGTCGCGCCGGGTCATGTCCAGCCCGCACGCGTAACCGTAGATCATCCGTGCCGCAGCCACCTCGTCGACTCTGAAGCCGGGCTCGCCGAGCGCGACCACCAGCTCCATCTCGTGGTGGTAATCCCGGGTCTCGGGCGGGTAGGGCGCAACGCTGCCCGACTGCGCGAGGTTCGCAGACGACTTGGTGAAGTACACCGGACGCATGCTCGCCTTGTCGACCGAGGTGCCCATCTCGATGGCGTGGGCCTGGTAGTTGCGCCCGACGAAGAACAGGCGATTGACCGGGAAGCGGGCGCTGGTGCCGCGCACTGGCAGGGAAACGGGCGCGGGCGGCGTCCACAGGTAGTTGATCTCGGGCATGACGGTCCTTGCGATCGGAGAGGCCGCGAGTCTACAACGGCCCGGATGGCATGGGGGGCTCGGTTATAATGTTGCGCTGCTGCAGGCGCCGCCGACCGGCTCCTCCGTTTCGCCCGTCTCCCGACTCCGGTTTCCCGAGAACATGACTTCGATCCTCAAGCTGCGTGGCGCTTCGGCGCTGTCCCCCTCCCGTCTGCAACGCCTCTCCCGCGCGGTCGGCGAGGTGCTGCCCAAGCTCGCCGGGCTGGCCGCCGAGCATTGGTACTTCGTCGAGGTCTCCGTGCCGCTGGACGGTGGGGAAACCGCCCGCCTGATCGAGCTGCTCGACGCCCGCCCGGCGAGCGCCGCGCCGCCCGCCGGCACGCTGCGCCTGGTGGTGCCGCGCCTGGGCACGATCTCGCCGTGGTCGTCCAAAGCCACCGACATCGCCCACCAGTGCGGCTTTGACAAGATCGTGCGCATTGAGCGCGGCATTGGCTACACGATCGACGGGCGTGGGGGGGCGGGCAATGCCGCGCTGGCGGCCTTGCTGCACGACCGCATGACCGAGACGGTGCTCGACACCCTCGACGCCGCCGAGGCGCTCTTCCACCACTACCCGCCGCAGCCGCTCACCACCGTGGACATCCTCGCCGGCGGTCGTGCCGCGCTCGAGAAAGCCAACGGCGAACTGGGCCTCGCGCTGTCCGCGGACGAGGTCGACTACCTGGTCGAGAACTTCAGCCGCATCGGGCGCAACCCGACCGACGTCGAGCTGATGATGTTCGCCCAGGCCAACTCCGAGCACTGCCGCCACAAGATCTTCAACGCCAACTGGGTGATCGACGCGCGGCCGATGGAGAAGTCGCTGTTCGGCATGATCAAGGACACCCACAAGGCGCACCCCGAAGGCACGGTGGTGGCGTATTCGGACAACGCCTCGGTGATCGAGGGCGCGCGCATCGCCCGCCTGTACCCGGACGCCGACGGCGCCTTCCGCTACCACGACGAGGACACCCACATCCTCGCCAAGGTCGAGACCCACAACCACCCGACCGCGATCTCGCCCTTCCCGGGCGCGGCCACCGGCGCCGGCGGCGAGATCCGCGACGAGGGCGCGACCGGCCGCGGCCCGCGGCCCAAGGCCGGCCTGGCCGGCTTCACGGTCTCCAACCTCAACATCCCCGATTTCGGCCAGCCCTGGGAGAAGCCCTACGGCAAGCCCGAGCGCATCGCCTCCGCGCTCGACATCATGATCGAGGGCCCGATCGGCGCCGCCGCCTTCAACAACGAATTCGGCCGCCCGAACCTGGCTGGCTACTTCCGCACCTTCGAGCAGGCGGTGCAGGGCGAGGTACGCGGCTACCACAAGCCGATCATGATCGCCGGCGGCCTCGGCAGCATCCAGGCGCGGCAATCTGAAAAGCCGACCTTCCCGCCGGGCACGCTGCTGATCCAGCTCGGCGGCCCGGGCATGCTGATCGGCCTGGGAGGTGGCGCGGCCTCGTCGATGGCCACCGGCACCAACACCGCCGATCTCGACTTCGCCTCGGTGCAGCGCGGCAACCCCGAGATCCAGCGCCGCTGCCAGGAGGTCATCGACGCCTGCTGGCAGCAGGGCGACAAGAACCCGATCATCGCCATCCACGACGTCGGCGCCGGCGGCCTGTCGAACGCGATGCCCGAGCTCGCCGACCACGCCAGCCTGGGCGCGCACTTCGAGCTGCGCGAGGTGCACATCGAGGAGCCGGGCATGAGCCCGCGCGAGATCTGGTCGAACGAATCGCAGGAGCGCTACGTGCTCGCGATCGCGC
>JBEOKH010000198.1:0-18347 GCA_040275625.1 Thauera sp.
CCCGCCTGGCCGACACTGTTCGCGGGCAAGCCCGCTCCCACGGGTGGAGAGCCGCGCGGGACACTTTTCGGCCCCGCACGGTCCGCGCTCAGATGCGGCGCGCCAGCTCCGCCGCCTTGCCGACGTAGCTCGCCGGCGTCATCGCCAGCAGGTGGTCGCGCGCCTCGGCGGGGATCGCCAGCGTGCGGATGAACTCCTGCAGGGCCTCGCGGGTGATGCCCTTGCCGCGGGTCATCGCCTTCAACTGCTCGTAGGGGTTCGCGATGCCGTAGCGGCGCATCACGGTCTGCACCGGCTCGGCGAGCACTTCCCAGCAGTCGTCGAGGTCGGCCGCCAGGCGGGCGGGCTCGGCCTCGAGCTTGCCCAGGCCGCGCAGGC
The DNA here is from genome assembly GCA_040275625.1 of Thauera sp. GTDB lineage: Bacteria > Pseudomonadota > Gammaproteobacteria > Burkholderiales > Rhodocyclaceae > Thauera. Next base: position 379 of record JBEOKH010000198.1, read on the forward strand.
AGCTGTCGAGCGCGAGCACGGTGTGGCCGAAGCCCACGCCCATGTTGCGCAGCACGGTCGAGTCGGTGAGGTCGCGCTGCATGCGTGAGATCGGCAGCTTCTCGGAGAAGTGCTTGAGCACCGCGTTGGCGAGGCCGAAGTTGCCCTCGGCGTTCTCGAAGTCGATCGGGTTGACCTTGTGCGGCATGGTCGACGAGCCGACCTCGCCTTCCTTCAACTTCTGCTTGAAGTAGCCGAGCGAGATGTACATCCAGATGTCGCGGCAGGCGTCGATCAACATGGTGTTGGCGCGGGCAACGGCGTCGAAGAGCTCGGCCATGGCGTCGTGCGGCTCGATCTGGATGGTGTATTCGTTGAAGGTGAGGCCGAGCGATTCGATGAAGCGGCGGTTGAAGCCTTCCCAGTCGAACGCAGGCCAGGCCGACAGGTGGGCGTTGTAGTTGCCCACTGCGCCGTTGAACTTGGCGCACATGGCGACACCGGCGATGGCGGCGCGGGCGCGCATCAGGCGCGCGGCGATGTTGGCCATCTCCTTGCCGAGCGTGGTCGGGCTGGCGGGCTGGCCGTGGGTGCGCGACAGCATCGGCAGGTCGGCGAGCGCGTGGGCGAGCTCGCGGAAGCGCGCGATCACCGCGTCGAGCGCGGGCAGCAGCACGCGGTCGCGGCCTTCGGCCAGCATCAGCGCGTGCGACGTGTTGTTGATGTCCTCCGAGGTACACGCGAAGTGGATGAACTCGGACACCTTCATCACCTCGGCGTTGTGGCCGAGGCGCTTCTTGAGCCAATACTCCATCGCCTTGACGTCGTGGTTGGTGGTGGCCTCGATCGCCTTCACCGCCTCGCCGTCATCGGTCGAGAAGTTCGCCACCACGGCATCGAGCTCGACCACGGTCGCAGCCGAAAAGGGGGCGATCTCGGCCAGCGCGGGCTCGGCGGCGAGCGCCTTCAGCCACTCCACCTCGACGCGCACGCGGTTGCGGATCAGGCCGTGCTCCGAAAAATGCGCGCGCAGGCCGGCGACCTTGCCGTGGTAGCGGCCATCGAGCGGAGACAGGGCAGTGAGCGGGGACGGTGCGGCGTTCGACATGGAGGGAGCTTCCGGAAAAAACTGGTATTTTAACGCCTGCCTCCCTTCCCGACAGAGAACAAAAGACGATGAGCGAGACCGAGCCTTACCGCATCCAGGTCACCGCGGTCGCGGAGTACGTCGCCGAGCAGTCGCACCCCCAGGACGAACACTACGTGTTCGCCTACCACGTCACCGTCCGCAACGCGGGCGCGCTGCCCGCCCGGCTGCTCGCCCGCCACTGGCTGATCACCGACGGCAACGGCAAGGTCCAGGAGGTGCACGGCCAGGGCGTTATCGGTGAGCAACCGACGCTCGCCCCCGGCCAGGCCTTTCGCTACACCAGCGGCTGCGTGCTGAGCACGCCGGTGGGCACCATGCAGGGCAGCTACCGCATGCGCGCCGACGATGGACACGAGTTCGAGGCCGAGATCCCGGCCTTCGTGCTCGCCGTACCGAAGGCGCTGCATTAAGCGGACGCCGGCAGCCAGGGAAGAAGCCCCGGCGCCTGACGGAAGGCCGGCGAGGCCGGTATCGCTCCGGCACCGGCCTTTTACGCACCGAGGCAGGGGAAAGCACATGCGCCCCGGGGTTACCGGGCCCGCGGCGAGCCCCCGCCAGCGCTGCCGGCGTGCTCCACGACGTGGCCGCGGCCACCGTGCTTGGCGGCATAGCACGCCTGGTCTGCAGCCTGCATCAGCGCCGAGGCGTCGTCCATGCGCGCGAGGCCGATGCTGGCGCCGACGTGGAAAGCCCGCCCGCCGCACTCGAAGGCGAAGTCTCCGATCGCCGCACACAGCCCCTCGGCAAGTCGCCGCGCGTCCTCCCGCGTGCAGTCGCGCAGGATCATGGCGAACTCGTCGCCACCGAGGCGGAACACCTCGTCATCGGCCCGCAGGCGACCGCGCAACAGCACACCGAGCTCGTGCAGCAGTCGATCGCCGGCGGCGTGCCCGCAGGTGTCGTTCACCGCCTTGAAGCGGTCGAGGTCAATGTACAGCAGGGTGCCGACATCGCCGAGCCGACGGTGGGCACCGACCGCATGTTCGATGCGTGCTTCGAAGGCGCGCCGGTTGGCGAGCCCGGTGAGCGCGTCGTGGCGAGCCTGCCAGGCGAGCTGGGCCGTTGCCTCGTCGACGCACGCCTGCAGGGTGCGCTGGCTCTCGGCGATCGCCTCCGCCATCGTGTTGAAGCCCGCTTCGAGCGCCTTCAGTTCGTGGTTGCGGGCACTCGCCGGCACCCTCACCGAAAGATCGCCGTCGGCCATTCGACGCACTGCGCCGACCAGGACGCCCACGGGCCTGCCCACCGAGCCCGCGAGCCGGATCGCCATCACCATCGCGCCTGCAAGCGCGAGGACCACCAGGGCCGACACCGTCAGCAACACGTCGCGCTTTTCGGCGTCGAGACGGGCGGTGCCGATCACGACGCGCACACGACCCACGACCTCGGCGCGGCATAGTCATCCACGCTCGCCGGCTCGGCGAGCACCAGCGCGTCGAAGCACAACCATCCGGGCGCCTTCTCGATGACGATCTCGCCGGCGCGCACCAGCCCGCCCGAGCGCACCTGCGCGGACAGGACCTCGCCAGCCGCCGCGAGGACGCTGCCCGCCGCATCGTAGAACCCCACCCCGATCACGTCGGGCTGGTCCTGCACCTGTGCCATCAGCGATGCGAGCGCATCGCGGTTGCCCGACACGACCACATACTCGGCCGCGGGAGCGAGAAAATTCACCATCGCCTGCCCGCGCTCGTGAAGCGCCTGGTCGAGCGCGCGGCTGCTCTGCAGGACATGGATGAAGGCCGCACCGAGAATGAACAACATGCTCGGCAACCACAGCACGAGCAACATCTGCCGGCGCAACGAGAACCGGGACCGGCGCCGCATCATTCGCCCTCTCCCTGGGCCACACGCTCGCGCAGCACCTGCTCGTTGGCGACAGCAAGGCCGAGCGCACGCGCGACCGCGCGGTTGACCGCGACCTCGAAGCGGCGAGGGCGGCGCACTTCGCGCACCACGAGGTCTGGATCGGACGCACTCCCGAGCAGCTCTGCGACATCGACCGCGATATGCCCGGGGGTACTGAACACCGCAGCCAGGGCGGCGGCGGTGACGTAGGCGGCAGAGTGGGCGAACACCGGGCTGCGGTGGCGGTAGCTGGTGAGCAGGATGGTGCGCGCAGCCGCCGGGCTGGACACGAAACTGTCTGGCAGGGGCAGCAGCGCGCCGCCGGAGAACAGCAGGGTGTCGAGCCCAGGGACCAGCTCACCCAGCTCGCTCACCTCCTGCGCGCCCAGTTCGAGCCGCACCGAGGCAGCAGCCCGGGGCAAGCTGCCGAGCAGCGCGCGACTGTCCGGCCCGAGCAGCACGCCGACGCGCTGCGCCTCGGGCAGCACCGCCCGCACCAGTCGCATGTAGCGCGCGAGCGGCTGGTCGAGCACCACAGCACCGAGCCCGCGGCGCGGATACTCGTGGCGCAGGCGTTCGACATCACGCTGACTGACCAGCACCGCCAGCACCGGACGGCCGCTGCGGCGCAACGATCGTGCCGGCTAGCAGCCCAATTCTGCCCATTCCGGGCGCCACGACAAGCGCTGTGCACGGCCGCGGGCGAACGATGTCACGCCTCCCCGCACACGCTGCCCACCCCCAAACGCTACGGCCCTGGCGCCGCGACGCGGCCAGGGCCGTGGCGGGCCTGCACGACGATCAGGAGCGGTAGTCGGCGTTGATCTTCACGTAGTCGTAGGAGAAGTCACAGGTCCACACGGTGGCGGCCGTCCGCCCGCGGGCTAGGTCGATGCGCACCGTGAGCTCGGCGTGCTTCATGATCCGCGAGCCCGCCTCCTCGACGTAGCTCGCCGCGCGCCCGCCGTGCTCGGCGACGAGCACCGACTCATCCGGGTTGCCCAGCCACACGCGCAGCGTCGACACATCGAGGTCGTCAATGCCGGCGTAGCCGATCGCCGCCAGGATGCGGCCGAGGTTGGGGTCGGATGCGAAAAAGGCGGTCTTGACCAGCGGCGAATGCGCCACCGCATAGCCGACCTTGCGGCACTCGTCGCGATCCTTGCCGCCTTCGACCGCGATCGTCATGAACTTGGTCGCGCCCTCGCCGTCGCGCACGATGGCCTGCGCGAGCGCAACCGCGACCTCAACCACCGCATCGCGCAACGCACGGTAGTCGGCGCTGGCCGCGTCGGTGATCTCGGCGTTGCCGGCGGCGCCGGTGGCGATGACGATGAAGGAGTCGTTGGTGGACGTGTCGCCGTCAACGGTGATGCTGTTGAAGGACAGGTCGGCCGCGTCCCTGGCCAGGCCGTCGAGCAGCGCCTGCGAGACCGCAGCATCGCAGGCGAGAAAGCCGAGCATGGTCGCCATGTTGGGCTTGATCATGCCGGCGCCCTTGCTGATGCCGGTCAGGGTCACCGTGCAGCCGCCGATCTGCACCTGCCTCGACACCGCCTTGGCCAGGGTGTCGGTGGTCATGATCGCGTGCGCGGCGTCGAACCAGCCGTCGGCGCGCAAGTCGGCGATTGCCTTCGGCAGGCCGGCCACCAGGCGATTGACCGGCAGCGGCTCGAGGATCACGCCGGTCGAGAACGGCAGCACCTGCCCGGCCTGCAGCCCCATGTGCTGCGCGAGCGCGGCGCAGGTGGCCTGCGCATTGGCCAGGCCCGGCTCGCCGGTGCCGGCGTTGGCGACACCCGTGTTGATCACCAGCGCGCGGATCGCGCCGCCCGGGATATGGGCCTTGCACACCTGCACCGGCGCAGCGCAAAAACGGTTCTTGGTGAACACGCCAGCGACGCGGCTACCCGCAGCGAGTTCGATCACCGTGAGGTCGCGCCGGTTGGCCTTGCGGATGCCGGCCTCGGCGACGCCGAGGCGCACGCCCGCCACGGGGTTCAGGTCGACAGGGTTCGGGGTGACGAGATTGACGGCCATGCGGGTCTCCGGAGCAGGAAGGTCAGTTCAGTTTGCCGTGGCAATGTTTATATTTCTTGCCCGAGCCGCAGGGACACGGGTCATTGCGACCGACCTTGGGTCCCGCGCTGGCCGGCGCCGGTGCGCCGCCCTGCGCGCCCTCGGCGCTGCCGAGCGCCTCGTCATAGTCGGCGTGCTGGTACTGCACGTTCTCCACCTGCTGCGGGGTCTCGGCTTCCTCGAGCTGCGCCTCGGTGCGGACCTGCACGGTCATCAGCACCTTGGTGACGTCGGCGCGCACGGTGTCGAGCAGGGTTTCGAAGAGCTCGAAGGCTTCGCGCTTGTATTCCTGCTTCGGGTTCTTCTGCGCGTATCCACGCAGGTGGATGCCCTGGCGCAGATGGTCGAGCGCGGCGAGATGCTCGCGCCAGTGGGTGTCGAGGCTCTGCAACATCACGTTGCGCTCGAACTGATGCCAGGCGGTCGGGTCGACGACCGCGGTCTTGGCGGCGTAGGCGTCCTCGCCGGCCTCCACGATGCGCGCGAGGATCGCGTCGTCATCGAGGTTGGACTCGGCCTTCAGCCACTCGCCCACCGGGACCCTGAGCTGGCACTCGGCCTGCAGCGCCTGCTCGAGCGCAGCGACCTCCCACTGCTCCTCGACGCTCTCGACCGGCACATAACGGCGGAAGATGTCGTGCAGCACGCCCTGGCGCATGGCACGGATGGTGTCGGAGATGTCCTCGCTCTCGAGCAGTTCGTTGCGCTGCTGATAGATGACCTTGCGCTGGTCGTTGGCGACGTCGTCGTATTCGAGGAGCTGCTTGCGGATGTCGAAGTTGCGCTGCTCGACCTTGCGCTGCGCGGACTCGAGCGAGCGTGTGACCATCGCGTGCTCGATCGCCTCGCCCTCGGGCATCTTCAGGCGGACCATGATCGCGTTGAGGCGCTCGCCGGCGAAGATCTTCATCAGCGGATCTTCCAGCGACAGGTAGAAGCGGCTCGAGCCGGCATCGCCCTGGCGCCCGGAGCGGCCACGCAACTGGTTGTCGATGCGGCGCGACTCGTGGCGCTCGGTGCCGATGATGTGCAGGCCGCCGGCGGCGATCACCTGGTCGTGCACCTTCTGCCAGGCCTCGCGCAGGGCGACGATCTTCGTCTCCTTCTGCTCGGCGCTGAGTGACTCGTCCTCACGCACCATAGCGACCGGCTTCTCGATGTTGCCGCCGAGCACGATGTCGGTACCACGACCGGCCATGTTGGTGGCGATCGTGACCATGCCCGGGCGGCCGGCCTGGGCGACGATCTGCGCCTCGCTCTCGTGCTGCTTGGCGTTGAGCACCTGATGCTCGATCTTCGCCTTCTTCAGCACCGACGAAAGGAACTCGTTGGTCTCGATCGAGGTGGTACCCACGAGCACCGGCTGGCCGCGTTCGGCGCAGGCGCGGATGTCGTCGATCACCGCGTCCCACTTCTCGTTTGCGGTGCGATAGACCTTGTCGTTGCCATCCTTGCGCTGCATCGGCCGGTTGGTCGGGATGACCACGGTCTCCAGGCCGTAGATCTGCTGGAACTCGAAGGCCTCGGTGTCGGCGGTGCCGGTCATGCCGGCGAGCTTGCCGTACATGCGGAAGTAGTTCTGGAAGGTGATCGAGGCCAGGGTCTGGTTCTCGGCCTGGATGCGCACGCCCTCCTTGGCCTCGACCGCCTGGTGCAGGCCGTCGGACCAGCGCCGGCCCGGCATCAGACGGCCGGTGAATTCGTCGACGATGACGACCTCGCCGTTCTGCACCACATATTGCTGGTCCTTGTGATACAGAGCGTGAGCGCGCAGTGCGGCGTAGAGGTGGTGCACCAGCAGGATGTTGGCCGGGTCGTAGAGCCCGCCGCCCTCGGCGAGCAGGCCCATGCGCACGAGGATCTGCTCGGCGGTCTCGTGGCCCTGCTCGGTCAGCAGCACCTGGTGCGCCTTCAGGTCGACGGTGTAGTCGCCCGCATCGAGCACCTCGTCCTTGTCGTCCAGCCCGCCTTCCTGCCTCTTGAGCATCGGCGCGACCTGGTTCATCTTCAGGTAGAGCTCGGTGTGGTCCTCGGCCTGGCCGGAGATGATCAGCGGCGTGCGCGCCTCGTCGATGAGGATGGAGTCCACCTCGTCGACGATCGCGAAATTGAGCACGCGCTGCACGCGCTCGCTGGCCGCGTACACCATGTTGTCGCGCAGGTAATCGAAGCCGAACTCGTTGTTGGTGCCGTAGGTGATGTCGGCGGCGTAGGCGGCCTGCTTCTGCTCGTGCGACATGCGCGACATGTTGCAGCCGGTGGTGAGGCCGAGGAAGCCATAGATGCGGCCCATCCATTCAGCGTCGCGACTGGCGAGGTAGTCGTTCACCGTGATCACGTGCACGCCTTTGCCCGACAGCGCGTTGAGGTAGGCGGGCAGCGTGGCCACCAGGGTCTTGCCTTCGCCGGTGCGCATCTCGGCGATCTTGCCGTCGTGCAGCACCATGCCGCCAACGAGCTGGACATCGAAGTGGCGCATGCCATGAACCCGCTTGCCAGCTTCGCGTACCACCGCGAAGGCTTCGGGGAGCAGCGCCTCGAGCGTTTCGCCATTGGCCACGCGCTGCCTGAACTCCACAGTCTTGCCGCGCAGCGCCTCGTCGGAGAGTGCGGAGACCTCGCCCTCGAGGGCATTGATCTTGCGTACCGCGTGCATGTACTGGCGGACGAGGCGGTCATTGCGACTACCGAAGATTTTCTTGAGCAGGCCGGAGATCATGTTTTGGGGTCGACGTCGATTCGGCAAAGGCCGGAGTTTATCATGGCGAACCCGCCCTCCTCGTGACGCTTCACGCACCCACCCATGACCCGGCCGCTCTCACGCTTCCTCGGCGGCGGCGATTCGCTCGCCCGCCTGCAGGACCATGCCGCCCGGCTGCGGCGGCTGCAGGGCGCGCTCGACGCCTGCCTGCCGCCGCAACTTGCAGGGCAATGCCAGGTAGCAAACCTGAAGGACGGAGTCCTGATCGTGAGCGCGCGCGGCGGCGCGGCTGCGGTGCGGCTGCGCCAGACCCTGCCCAGCCTCCTCGAACGCCTGCAGCATGGCGGACATCCGGTGCAGTCGATCAAGGTGAAGGTGGGCACGCCAGAGCAGGTGGAGTACCGGCGCCCGCCGATCGAGCGTCACATCTCGAATTCGGCCAAGTCCGGTCTGGCCGCCTTCGCCGACACATTGCCAGTGGACTCGCCGCTGCGCGCCTCGCTGGAGCGCCTGATCCGGCGCGGCTGAGTTACGTCTTCACCGACGGTCAGGCAACCGGTGCCAGCACACGCTCGATCGCAAACAGCGCGAAAAGCACGAACAGCATGACCACGGTGGCGCGCGCCGCCTTCCACGCCCAGGCCTTGTAGCGCACGTTGCCGGTCAGTTGCCACAGGATGACCGAGCCACCGATCGACAGCACGGCGAGCAGCAGGAGCAGGCGCATGATCAGCATGCGCGCTCCCCGCGCGCCGGCGTGGCGGCATGCGCTGCGGCGCAACAACCCCGCGTGGAGCAGGACGCCGGGAAACTCATGCGAACGCGGCCGTGAGCGGTGCGAACTGGTGCGCCACCGCTGCCGGCGTCGCTGCGTCCTGGTCGAAGCTGACGATCTCCCAGGCGTCCTTGTCTTCCAGCAGCACGCGCAGGACCTGGTTGTTTAGCGCATGCCCGGCCTTGTGCGCCGAATACGCCGCGAGCAGCGGATGGCCGCACAGATAGAGATCGCCGATCGCGTCGAGCACCTTGTGCTTGACGAACTCATCGGCATAGCGCAGCCCTTCGGCGTTGAGCACACGGTATTCGTCCATCACGATCGCGTTCTCGAGGCTGCCGCCGAGCGCCAGTCCGTTGGCCTGCATGAACTCGACGTCCTGCATGAAGCCGAAGGTGCGCGCGCGCGCCACGTCGCGGATGTAGGACTGCTCGGCGAAGTCGACCGTGACCTGCGTCGAGGTCCTGTCGATCGCCGGATGGTTGAAGACGATCGAGAACGAAAGCCTGAAGCCGTCGTAGGGCTCGAGCCTGACCCACTTGTCGCCCTCGACGTACTCCACCGGCTTTTTCACGCGCAGGAATTTCTTTGCCGCCGCCTGCTCCTCGATGCCCACCGATTGCAGCAGGAACACGAAGGGCGCAGAGCTGCCGTCGAGGATGGGGATCTCGGGCGCATCGACGTCGACATGGAGGTTGTCGATGCCCAGCCCGGCGAGCGCCGACATCAGGTGCTCGACGGTGCCAACCTTGTGACCGCCCTTTTCCAGCCCGGAGCACATGCGCGTGTCGCACACCGCATAGGGGTCAGCGGGAAGGGCCAGCGGCGGGTCGAGATCGACGCGGTGGAACACGACTCCGGTATCGGGTAGGGCCGGACGCAGGGTCAGGGTCACCTTGCGACCGCCGTGCAGGCCGACGCCGGTGGCGGTGACGACCGACTTGAGGGTGCGCTGCCTGATCATGATCTTTTCCTTTGCATATCAGTCATTTTAGCATGCACCCCGGTGCCGGCCGGGCTATGCCCCCGATCGCCGCAAGCTGTTGCGCAAGCGGATGTTGCACGGCGAACCCGTCAACGGGAAAGCCCGCGTGCAGACCGGAGGCGACGGCCTGCACACGGGCGTTTCGGTGCAACGAAGTCGATGTGGCCACATATCCCGGCCACAGGACCCGCGGGGGAAGCGGACTCGCCCACGAAGGAGGCGGTCTTCGGTGGCAGGCCCGCTCCCGCCGCGGATCAGTCCGCCTGACGGCGCAGGAAGGCCGGGATGTCGTAGGTGCCGACGCCGCTGGTGCTCATCGCCTCAACGGTGGTGCGGCGACCGCTGCGCATCACCGCCGGCACGTCGAGATTGTTCATGTCGACGCTGCCACCCATCGACGGGCCGTAGGTCCCGGTGCCCTGCACCACCTGCATCACCGGCTGGCGCGCGGCGCGCGGCGCGCCCAGACCGGTGGCGACCACGGTGATGCGGATGCGGTCTTCCATGGTGTCGTCGAACACGGTGCCGTACTTGACGAAGGCTTCCGGCGCCGCGAAGGCCTGCACCGTCTTCACCGCGTCGCGCACTTCCGACATCTTCAGCGACTTGCTGGCGGTGATGTTGATCAGCACGCAGCGCGCGCCGGAGAGTTCGGTTCCTTCGAGCAGCGGCGACACCGCGGCCTGCTCGGCAGCGATGCGGGCGCGGTCCATGCCTGCGGCCTCGGCCGAGCCCATCATCGCGCGCCCCATCTCGGCCATCGCGGTACGGACGTCCTGGAAATCGACGTTGACCAAACCGGGCACGTTGATGATCTCGGCGATGCCACCCACCGCGGAGCGCAGCACGTTGTCGGCGGAGCGGAAGCACTCTTCGAAGCCGGCGTCGTCGCCGAAGACCTCGAGCAGCTTGTCGTTGAGCACGACGATCAGCGAGTCGACGTGGCGGGTGAGCTCTTCGATGCCGCTCTCGGCGACGCGGATGCGGTTCTCGAAGTCGAAGGGCTTGGTCACCACGGCGACGGTCAGGAGCCCCATCTCCTTGGCGATCTCGGCCACCACCGGCGCCGCACCGGTGCCGGTGCCACCGCCCATGCCGCCGGTGATGAACACCATGTGCGCGCCCTCGAGCGCGGCAGCGATCGCTTCGCGCGACTCCTGCGCCGCGGCACGGCCGGCCTCCGGCTTGGAGCCGGCGCCGAGACCGGTGGTGCCGAGCGCCACCTTGACCGGCGCGAGGCAGCGCTTGAGCGCCTGGGCGTCGGTGTTGGCAGAGATGAAATGCACGCCCTTCACGCCCTCGCGGATCATGTGATCGACCGCGTTGCCACCCGCACCACCGACGCCGACCACCTTGATGACGGTCCCGGTGGGTTCCTTTTCAACGATTTCAAACATTAGCCTCGCCTCCTGATTTGACGGCCCTGCTCAACACCGAACACCTGCCGGCCTTTATCTAGTGCTAGCCGCAAAGTCTACTACTAAATAGACGGTAGTGATCGGCACTCATTCAAAATGAAAACGCGCACAACGCATGGCTCAAAAGTTGCGTTCGAACCACGACTTCATGCGCCCGAAAATCTGTTTCACGCTGCGCGTCTCGCGCGCCTGAAGCCCCCTGCGCCGCTGCGCGGCGCCTTCCATGACCAGACCCATCGCGGTCGAGTAGCGCGGCTGGCACACCACGTCGGCCAGGCCGCCGTCGTACTGCGGCGCGCCGACGCGCGCCGGCATGTGGAAGACATCCTCGGCCAGCTCGGCCATGCCGCGCATCACCGCCGAACCACCGGTCAGCACGACACCCGAGGACAGCAGCTCCTCGTAGCCGCTGCGGCGCAGCTCGGCCTGAACCAGCTCGAAGAGCTCGGAGACACGCGGCTCGATCACGTCGGCGAGCGCCTGGCGCGACAGCTTGCGCGGCGGGCGGTCACCCACGCCAGGCACCTCGATCATCTCTTCTGGATCGGCCATCTGGTGCATCGCCACGCCGTGGCGGATCTTGATCTCCTCGGCCTCCGAAGTCGGCGTGCGCAAGGCCATCGCGATGTCGTTGGTGATCTGGTCACCGGCGACCGGAATCACCGCGGTGTGACGGATCGCGCCCTGGGTGAACACCGCGATGTCGGTGGTACCACCGCCGATGTCGACCATGCACACGCCGAGTTCCTTCTCGTCCTCGGTCAGCACGGCGTGGCTGGAGGCGAGCGGCTGCAGGCTGAGGTCCATGACCTCCAGCCCGCAGCGGCGCACGCACTTGATCACGTTCTGTGCCGCCGACACCGCGCCGGTGACGATGTGCACCTTGACCTCGAGCCGCACGCCGCTCATGCCGATCGGCTCGCGCACGCCACCCTGGCCGTCGATGATGAATTCCTGGGTCAGGATGTGCAGGATCTGCTGCTCGGCCGGAATTGGCATCGCGCGCGCGACCTCGATCACGCGCTCGACGTCGAGCGGCGAGACCTCCTTCTCCTTGATCGCGACCGTGCCGCTGGAGTTGAAGCTCTTGATGTGGCTGCCGGCGATGCCGGTATAGACCTCGTGGATCTTGCAGTCGGCCATCAGCTCGACCTCCTGCACTACGCGCGAGATCGCATCCACCGTGGCCTCGATGTTGACCACCACGCCCCGCTTGAGGCCGTTGGTGGACTGGGTGCCAAGGCCGACCACGTTCAACCGCCCGTCCGGTTTGACCTCCGCCACCATGCAGGTGACCTTGGCGGTGCCGATGTCCAGGCCGACGATCAGTTCGTTGTATTGCTTGCTCATTTCTTGCCTTTCCTGCCTGCCGGCGTCACGGGCTGCTGCAGCACCGAGGCGTCAGCAGGCGTCAGTGCGAACCCGCCCGGATAGCGCAGGTCCGCAACCTTGATGTCGATGTCGATTTCGTCTTGTACGCGCGGCCACACCGCGATGAACCGCCGCAGGCGCTCGCCCAGCGTCGATTTGTCCTGCTCACGGCCGAGCATGATGGTCAGGCCGTTGTCGAGCTGGAGCTGCCAGGCCTCGCGCGCCGACAGGCCGAGCCCAACCAGGCGCACGCCGAGTGGCTGCAACATCCCGGAAAACTCGCCATGGCGCGCGAGCAACCAGCCCGACGAACCCTGCGGGCCATCGAACTGCGGCATGTCGGCGTTGGATGCGGCCACGAACACCTCGCCCTGGCGGTTAACCAGGCGCGCCTCACCGCTCTCCGACACCGTCCAGTAGGCCACCGCCTCATGCTCCTGCAGGCGCAGCTCGAGCGCGTCCGGCCAGCGCCGGCGCACCTCCGCCTTGCGCACCCAGGGCAGCTTCTCGAAGGTCTCCTTGACCGCTTCCAGATCGACGGTGAAGAAGTTGCCTTGCACCGCCAGGCGAGCGGCGTACTCGAGCTGCTCCTCCGTGACCTGCCCCGGATTGCTCAGCACGACCAGCTCACGCAGCGGAAACAGCGGCCGCGACACGAACCAGATCACCAGCGCCCAGCCCAGCGCCACCGCGGCGCACAGGGTCAGCAGGTCGGAGACCAGGTTGAGCAGCGCGGGTCGATGCCACAACCCACGCTCGCCTCCCGCGCGCGCAGGCCCGCCAGGCGCCGGACGGCGCGCGGAGCGGATCGACGCTGGACGGATGCCTGCTTCAGCCAAGCCGGGCACCCTCCAGGATCTCGAGGCACAGGGCGGTGAAATCCAGTCCCGCCACCCGCGCCGACATCGGCACCAGCGAATGCCCGGTCATGCCGGGTGAGGTGTTCATCTCGAGCAGATAAGGGCGGCCGTCGTCGGTGAGGATGAGGTCGGCGCGGCCCCAACCGCGGCAGCCGAGCACGCGCGCGCACTTCATCACCATCGCCTGCAGTTCGGCCTCCTGCGCCGCGGGCAGACCGCAGGGGCAGTCGTAGCGGGTGTCATCGGTGAAGTACTTGTGCTGGTAGTCGTAGTTGCCGCCCGGGGCGACGATGCGCACCAGCGGCAGCACCCGATCCTCGAGGAAGGGCGCAGTGAGCTCGGCGCCGCTGATGAATTCCTCGGCGATCACGAGGCTGTCGTAGCGTGCCGCGAGCGCCCAGGCCGTGCGCAACTGGCCGGCCTCGGTCACCTTGGTCGCGCCCATGCTCGAACCTTCATGCACCGGCTTGACGAAGATCGGCAAGCCGAGCCCGGCGACCACCGCGTCCCAATCCGTATCGTGCTGCAGGATCGCGTAGCGCGGCGTGGGCAGGCCGGCGGCCAGCCACACCATCTTGGTGCGCCACTTGTCCATCGACAGCGCCGAAGCCATCACGCCGCTGCCGGTGTAGGGGATGCCCATCAGCTCGAGCGCGCCCTGCACGGTGCCATCCTCGCCGCCGCGGCCATGCAGCGCGATGAATACGCGCTCGAAGCCCTCCTCCTTGAGCGTGTGCAGGTCGCGCGCGGCCGGATCGAAGGCGTGCGCATCCACCCCTGCGGCGTTCAACGCGGCCAGCACCGCTGCGCCCGACATCAGGGACACCTCGCGCTCGGCGGACGAACCGCCGAACAGCACCGCTACCTTTCCGAAACGCGTCTTCACACTGCTTCCTCGATGCTGGCGAGCTTGCCCGGCACCGCGCCGATGCTGCCCGCCCCCATGGTGATCACCACGTCGCCGTCGCGCGCGGCGGAGAGGATCATCCGCGGCATGTCGGCAATGTCCTCCACGAATACCGGCTCCACCTTGCCCGCGACGCGGAGTGCGCGCGCCAGCGAGCGGCCCTCCGCGGCCACTATCGGCGCCTCACCGGCCGCGTACACCTCGGCGAGCAGCAGACCGTCCACCGTCGACAGCACCTTGACGAAGTCCTCGAAGCAGTCGCGCGTGCGGGTATAGCGATGCGGCTGGAACGCCAGCACCAGGCGGCGGCCGGGGAAGGCGCCGCGCGCCGCCGCAATGGTGGCCGCCATCTCCACCGGGTGGTGGCCGTAGTCGTCCACGAGCGTGAACCGGCCCGCCTCGGCGCCGTCCTGGTCGAGCAGGGCGACCTCGCCATAGCGCTGGAAGCGCCTGCCGACACCGTTGAACTCGGCGAGCGCCTTCACGATCGCCGCATCCGGCACCTGCACTTCGGTCGCGACCGCAATCGCGGCGAGCGCATTGAGCACGTTGTGCATGCCGGGCAGGTTGAGCGTGATCGCCAGCCGGCTGGTCGTGCCATTGACGCGCACGCAGTCGAACTGCATGCGAGCGCCGTCGGCACGCACGTTCTCGGCGCGGATGTTGGCGGTCTCGGACAGGCCGTAGCGCACGATCTGCTTCGACACCTGCGGCATGATCTCGCGCACGTTGGCGTCGTCATCGCACAGCACCGCCACGCCGTAGAACGGCAGGCGCTGCAGGAAGTCGACAAAGGCCTGCTTGACGCGGCCGAAGTCGTGGCCGTAGGTGTCCATGTGGTCAGCGTCGATGTTGGTCACCACCGAGATCACCGGATTGAGCAGCAAGAAGGAGGCGTCAGACTCGTCCGCCTCGGCGACCAGGTAGTCGCCCGTGCCCAGGCGCGCGTTGGCACCGGCGGCATTGAGCCGGCCGCCGATCACGAAGGTGGGGTCGATGCCCGCTTCGGCGAGGATGCTCGCCACCAGCGAGGTCGTGGTGGTCTTGCCGTGGGTGCCGGCGATGGCGATTCCGTGCTTGAAGCGCATCAGCTCGGCGAGCATCTGTGCGCGCGGCACCACCGGGATGTGGCGCTCGCGCGCCGCGACCACCTCGGGGTTGTCGGCCTTCACCGCGGTCGATACCACGACCACGTCGGCCTCGTCCACGTTGGCCGCGTCATGCCCGCGCACCACGCGTGCGCCCATCTTCTGCAGGCGGCGGGTGGCGGCGTTGTCACCGAGGTCCGAACCGCTCACGCGGTAGCCCTGGTTGGCGAGCACCTCGGCGATGCCGCTCATGCCCGAGCCGCCGATGCCGACGAAATGGATGTTCCTGACCTTGTGCTTCATTTTTTTTCTCCGCCAGCCAGTTCGGCGCACACCGTGGCCACCGCCACTGCGGCGAGCGGCCTGGCGAGCGCGCGGGCGTTCTCGGCCATCTGCAGCAGCCGGCCGCGGTCCAGGCTGGAAAGGATGCCCGCCAGACGGTCGGGCGTGAGTTCGGACTGCGGCAGCAGGTAGGCAGCGCCGCGATCGGCAAGGAAGCGCGCGTTCCCGGTCTGGTGGTCGTCCACCGCGTGCGGGAAGGGCACCAGCAGGCTGGCCACCCCAGCCGCGGCGAGCTCGGCCACGGTCAGTGCGCCGGCACGACATATCACCAGGTCGGCGTTGGCATAGGCCGCCGCCATGTCGTCGATGAAGGGGCGCAGCTCGCCGTCGACCTGCACGCGCGCATAGGCCGCACGCAGGGCGTCGATCTGGCGCTCACCGGCCTGGTGCACCACCTGCGGACGCACCTCCGGGGCGAGCCGCAACAGCGCCTGCGGCACGGTCTCATTGAGCACCGCGGCGCCCAGGCTGCCGCCGACAACCAGCACGTGCAGCGCTCCGCTGCGCCCGCCCAGGCGCTCGGCCGGCGGCAACACGGCGGCGATGTCGGCGCGCACCGGGTTGCCCACCCACTCGGCCTTCTC
This sequence comes from Thauera sp., assembly GCA_040275625.1. Classification (GTDB taxonomy): domain Bacteria; phylum Pseudomonadota; class Gammaproteobacteria; order Burkholderiales; family Rhodocyclaceae; genus Thauera. The sequence continues at coordinate 16,466 of JBEOKH010000198.1, forward strand.
GAGCACCGCGGGAAAACCGCTCAGCACACGATCGGCGACCTTCGCCAGCACGCGGTTGGCCAGCCCGGCGACCGAATTCTGCTCATGCAGCACCAGGGACCGGCCGAGCAGCACAGCCATCATGCCGCCCGGGAAGGTGATGTAGCCGCCCATGCCGAGCACGACGTCGGGCTTCACCCGGCGGATCTCGCGCAGCGCCTGCCAGAAACCGGAGAGCAGGTTCACCGGCAGCAGCAGCTTGCGCAGCAGGCCCTTGCCGCGCAGGGCGCCGAAGCGCACCCAGGCGGTTTCGTAGCCGCGCGCGGGCACGATGCGCGCTTCCATGCCCTCGGGGTTGCCCATCCACACGATGCGCCAGCCCTGCGCGCGCAGTTCTTCGGCGACGGCGATGCCGGGGAAGATGTGGCCACCGGTACCTCCGGCCATCACCATCAGCGTCTTCATGCACGCCCTCCCCGCATCAGCTGGCGGTTCTCCCAGTCGACCCGGAGCAGGACCGCGAGTGCAATGCAGTTGGCGACGATGCCCGAGCCGCCGAAGCTCATCAGCGGCAGAGTGAGGCCCTTGGTGGGCAACAGGCCCATGTTGACGCCCATGTTGATGAAGGACTGGATTCCCATCCACAGGCCGATACCCTGGGCGACGAGACCGGCGAAGTAGCGCTCGAGCTTGATCGCCTCGCGGCCGATGATGAAGGCGCGGTGGACAACCAGCGCGAACAGCACCACCACGGTGAGCACGCCGACGAAGCCGAGCTCCTCGGCGATCACCGCGAGCAGGAAGTCGGTGTGCGCCTCGGGGAGGTAGAAGAGCTTCTCGACGCTGCCGCCGAGGCCGACCCCGAGCCACTCGCCGCGGCCGAAGGCGATCAGCGAATGGGAGAGCTGGTAGCCCTTGCCATAGGCGTCCTGCCACGGATCCATGAAGCCGAAGATGCGGTCGCGGCGGTAGGGCGAGGTCCAGATCAAGATCACGAAGCCGACCACCGCCAGCAGCGCGAGCAGCACGAAGATGCGCACATTGACGCCGCCGAGGAAGAGGATGCCGAAGGCGATCGTGGTGATGACGACGAAGGCACCGAAGTCGGGTTCGCGCAGCAGCAGGAAGCCGACAAAGAGGATCACCACCAGCATCGGCAGGAAGCCCTTGATGAAGCTGCCCATCACGTCGAGCTTGCGCACGGTGTAATCGGCGGCGTACAGCGCGGCGAAGATCTTCATCAGCTCGGAGGGCTGCAGGTTGATCGGGCCGAGCGACAGCCAGCGCTGGGCGCCGTTGACCTCGCGCCCCACCCCGGGGATCAGCACCACCACCAGCAGCACTACACCGGCCACGAACAGAGCCGGGGCAAGTTGTTGCCAGCGTGCCATCGGCAACTGGAAGCACACCAGGCCGAGGCCGAGGCCGACTGCCAGGAAGATCGCGTGACGGAGCAGGAAGTAGTGCGACTGATAGCCGGTGAAGCGGCTGCCCTCGGCGATCGCGATCGAGGCCGAATACACCATCACCAGGCCGAGCAGCAGCAAGCCCACCGCCGACCAGATCAGCAACAGGTCGAGCTCACGCGCCGGCGCACCATGGCGGGCGAGGCGACCAGCCGCGGCACGCGCTGGGTCGGGCGCGCCGCCGCGGCGCTGGAGCAGGCCGGACAGGGTGGTGGCGAACTTCATCGCGGCGTGACTCCGGGCAGGCGCCGCGCCGCGGCGGTGAAGACCTCGGCGCGATGCGCATAGTTACGGAACATGTCGAGGCTGGCGCAAGCTGGCGACAGCAGCACGGCATCGCCCGCGTGGGCGAGGGCGTTGGCGCGCAGCACCGCAGCATCGAGATCGGCGGCATGTTCGAGGACGACACCGCAGCCGGCGACAGCCTGTTCGATGCG
>JBEOKH010000199.1:0-4536 GCA_040275625.1 Thauera sp.
GATCAACTTACGGCGGGACTTGCACCCGCAGGAGTGCGCCCATGCTGGGCGCACCCAAAAAACCGGGGGCGCTTTCGCGCCCCCCGGAAAGCAGCCCGTTGCCGGGCGCGGGGAGGGAGACGGTGTGGGTCAGAAGAAGCCGAGCCTGCTCTCGCTGTAGCTCACCAGCAGGTTCTTGGTCTGCTGGTAGTGATCGAGCATGACCTTGTGGGTCTCGCGGCCGATGCCCGACTCCTTGTAGCCGCCGAAGGCTGCATGCGCCGGGTAGGCGTGGTAGCAGTTGGTCCACACGCGCCCGGCCTGGATCGCACGACCCATGCGGTAGGCGACGTTGCCGTTGCGGCTCCACACGCCGGCGCCCAGCCCGTACGGGGTGTCGTTGGCGATCGCCAGCGCCTCGGCCTCATCCTTGAAGGTGGTCACCGCGAGCACCGGCCCGAAGATCTCCTCCTGGAAGATGCGCATCTTGTTGTGCCCCTTGAACAGCGTCGGCTGGATGTAATAGCCGTCGGCCAGCTCGCCGTCGAGCTGGGCACGTCCGCCGCCGATCAGCACCTGCGCGCCCTCCTCCTTGCCGAGCGCGAGGTAAGCCTGGATCTTCGCCATCTGCTCCGGCGAGGCCTGCGCCCCCATCATGGTGTCGGTGTCGAGCGGGCTGCCCTGCTTGATGGCGGCGACGCGCTCGAGCGCACGCGCCATGAAGCGATCGAAGACCGATTCCTGGATCAGCGCCCGGCTCGGGCAGGTGCACACCTCGCCCTGGTTGAAGGCGAACAGCACCAGGCCCTCGATCGCCTTGTCGAGGAAGCCGTCGTCCTTGTCCATCACGTCGGCGAAGAAGATGTTGGGCGACTTGCCACCCAGCTCCAGCGTGGCCGGGATCAGGTTGCCGGCGGCAGCCTGGGCGATCACGCGGCCGGTGGCGGTCGAGCCGGTGAACGCGATCTTGGCGATGCGCTTGCTGGTGGCGAGCGGCATGCCGGCCTCGCGGCCGTAGCCGTTGACGATGTTGAGCACGCCCGGCGGCAGCAGGTCGGCGATCAGCTCCATCAGTACCAGGATCGAGATCGGGGTCGACTCGGCGGGCTTGAGCACCACGCAGTTGCCGGCGCCGATCGCCGGCGCCAGCTTCCATGCTGCCATCAGGATCGGGAAGTTCCACGGGATGATCTGGCCGACCACGCCCAAAGGCTCGTGGATGTGGTAGGCCATGGTGTTCTCGTCGATCTCAGAGATGCCGCCCTCCTGCGCGCGCAGGCAGCCCGCGAAGTAGCGGAAGTGGTCGACGGCGAGCGGGAGGTCGGCGTTGAGCGTCTCGCGGATCGGCTTGCCGTTATCGACGGTCTCGGCGTAGGCGAGCAGCTCGAGGTTGGCCTCGAGGCGGTCGGCGATCCTGAGCAGAATGTTCGAGCGGGTGGTGGCGTCGGTCTTGCCCCACTTGGGGAAGGCGGCGTGTGCGGCATCGAGCGCGAGCTCGACGTCCTCGGCGGTGGAACGCGCGGCCTGGGTGTACTTGCGGCCGCTGATCGGCGTGACCACGTCGAAGTACTGGCCCTTGACCGGGGCCACCCACTTGCCGCCGATGAAGTTGTCGTAGCGGGTCTTGAACTGGACCTTGGCGTCGGCCTGGCCGGGCAGTGCATATAGCATGGTGTCGTCTCCTCATCTGGTTTCGGTTGCGGGCGTATGCGCCACACCCGTCCTGAGCAGCCGCCGTGCCAGAAATAACTTTTCTTTTTAAAACATTTACTTACAGAAAAACATGCCACTCCGGAACGCTCCATGCGAGGTGTGGAGCAGGTGTTCAGTTGCTCCACTTGCTCCAGGTGCTCCACCCCCACCCAAGGTCCCGACGCCAAAAAGTCTGCGGGGCAGGCGATTGCATCGCGCTGCCCCGCAAGGACGCCTGGGAGCGCTTCGCTCAGAACATCAGGATGCCGCCCACGGAGATGGTCCGCGTCTTCAGGTCGCCGGCGAAGAGGTCGGCGCCCTCGCCCTTCTCCTGGTTGTACTCGCCGACCAGGGTGATGTATTTGTTGAGGCTGTGATAGACGCCCGCGGTGGCCGAGCGGAACGTGTTGGTGTCGGCCAGGGTTGCGCCACTGTCGCGGTTCTCGCCGAAGTTGACGCCGAACTTGGTCTTGCCGAGGGTGTAGGTGCCCTGCACGAAATAGCCCTTGCCGTCGGTCTTGCCGAAGGGCGACAGGTACAGCGCGCCGACGGTCGACAGACCGAGCCCGCTCGCGTCGAAGCCGTAGACCACGGCCTCGAAGGCGCCGATGCCCATCCGCGCGCCGAGCTCGAAGCCGCTGGCGTTGAAGCTGCCCGCACCGCTGGTGCGCTGGTGGACCGCACCCGCCCACAACGAACCGTTGCTGGCGCCCGACTTCCAGTCGTAGTTCACCATGCCCTGGAAGCCCGGATCCTTGGTCTCGTCGCCGGCGAACTTGTTCGGATCGAAGATGCCGGCCGATGCCGAGATGCCGCCGATCGCCGGCGTGGTGTAGGTGATCTGCGGCTGGAAGCCGGCGTACATGTAGCCGTGGCCGATCATGCCGAAGGTGGTGTTGAAGGGCGTCGAGGCGTAGCTGTTGCCGCCGAGCCCGAGGAGCGTCATGTCCGCCAGGATGACCTTCTGCCCGAACAGGCCGATGTCACGGCCGAGCTTGACCGTGCCCCACGCCTGATTGCCGAACTGGAAGTACAGGTTGCGGGTGTCGATCTGGGTGAAGGGGCTGTCGCAGCCGGTGCCGCCGCCACAGCTCGGGTCGCTCGGCAGGCCCACCACGTCCGACTTGTCGTTGATGCCGGGCGCAAAACCGACATGGGCCTTGATGTCCAGGCCTTCCACCCGGGTGGTGAACACGAAGTTGATCCAGCCTGGCAGTAGCCCGTTGGTCAGTGCCGAGTCGGTAGTCTTGGTGCTGCCGCGCTCTTCGGTACGGTGCGAGTAGAAGCCGTTGACCGTGCCGTTGATGTCGAGCGTGGCATCGCCCTGCGAAAAGCTGATCGCCTGCGCGGGGGCGGCGGCAATCGCGAGCGCTGCGGCAACGCTGCACGTCAGCAGGCGGCGCAAGAGCGGCTGGGAAACGGGCTTGCGGGTGATGGTCAGGTGCATGGGAATCTCCTCGAATGGTCGTGTTGTCGTTGGCGCCTCCGACCCGACTGCATTGCAGCCAGGCCGGTGGCCGCCTCCGCAAACCCTGTGCCATTCGGGGAAAACCGCCGCAAAATGCGGACCTCAGGGCGAAATCGGTGCGGACGGTGTTCAAGATGCTCCACAACCCACTCGCCCGCCGTGATCCGTAACGATGCTGCTGGAGCAGCGACAGGAGGCCTCCAGGAGTGAACCCGCCCGACGTTCCCGCGCCCGACCGCTACCCCCTCGCCATCATCGGTGCCGGCGCGCTCGGCCTGCATTTCGCCGCGCGCCTGGCCGACGTGATGCCGGTCGCGGTGATCGCACACGACCACGAACGCGCCGCGCGGCTGAAGGCGGGGGTGACGGTCGGGGATCGTGTGTACAAGGCCGACGCCTTTGCCGCTGCCGCACCGCCGCCTGCGGACTGGGTGATCGTGCTGGTCAAGGCGGGTGACACCGCAGCCGCCGCGGCGATCGCCGCCCGCATGGGCGCACAGGGCGTGCTGTCACTGCAGAACGGACTCACCGGGGAGGTGCTGCGTGCGCATTGCGCGGCAGCGCATGTGGATCAGGGCATCACCACCGAAGGCGCCTATCGCGATGGCGAACGGGTACAGCCCTCAGGTGCGGGCGAGACGCTCGTGCCGGCGGGCTTCGAAGCGGTCGCGGCGATGCTGCAGCGCGCCGGGTTCCACGCCCGGGTCGAGCCCGACATTGGCGCCGCGCGCTTGGCGAAGCTGCTGGTGAACGTGGCGATCAACCCACTTGCCGCGGTGCATCGGGTGAACAACGGCGCCCTGCTCGCGCCGCCGCTGCGCGTCGAACTGGATCGCCTGGTATGCGAAGCCTGGCCGGTGCTGCATGCCGAGGGGCTCGCGCTCGACCAGCAGGCCGCGCTCGACCGGGTTCATGCGATCGCCCAGGCCACCGCCGCCAACCGCGCCAGCATGCTGCAGGACGTGCTCGCCGGCCGCCGCACCGAGATCGACGCGATCACCGGCGCGCTGCTCGCGATGGCCGCGCGCCAGCAGCGCAGCCTGCCGGCGCACGAGGCGCTGCACCGGCAGGTGCAGGCGCTCGAGAGGTTCGCACCGCATTCAGCCCATCTTGGGTAGACCTTTCGCCCTTCTGGTCTAGATTGAAGGAACGAAAAGCGCTTTCCACCTGCATAGGCAGAAAGCGTAGGGCCGGACGCGCGAGTGAGGGTGTGCTGCGGCACGCACACGGGAGAAGCGGACATGTTCATCGCCGGTGCGAGCGCAACCCTGCGAAGGCTGATCGAGGACCAGCTCGCCGCCAGCGGAGGCCTGAACAACTACGATGTGGCGCTGTTCTCGACCCGCCACTTCACCGGCACGATCACCAACCGCGTCGCCCTCTTCCTCTACCGGGTC
>JBEOKH010000200.1:0-3603 GCA_040275625.1 Thauera sp.
GGCCCTGTTGCGCTCGAAGCCCTTCCCTTTCGCGCGGCGCCTCACTATAATGCTCGCTCTTTCGGGGCCGATAGCTCAGCTGGGAGAGCGCTGCGTTCGCAATGCAGAGGTCGGGAGTTCGATCCTCCTTCGGTCCACCACGAACACTTCCAAAGTAGTCCGAGAAAGCCCGTAAACCCCAATGAAATCAAGGGTTCCGGGCTTTTTTACGTCCAGACTAGTCCGAAAAGGTACGGTGGAAGCCGGAGGTGAGTGGGGGTACAGTTGGGGGTATGAGGCGAAAGCCAGCGTACCCCCAGCCGGAGATACCCCCAAATGCCCCTGACCGACACGCAGATCAAGGCTCTTAAGCCCGAGGCGAAAGCGCGCAAGCACGCCGATGAGAAGGGGCTTTTTCTCCTGGTTGCGCCGAGCGGCGGCAAGCTGTGGCGGCTCAAGTACCGGGTCGACGGCAAGGAGAAGCTGCTCGCCTTGGGGGCGTACCCTGAGGTGTCACTCAAGGCAGCGCGCGCTCGACGCGATGACGCAAGAGAACTGATCGCCGCGGGCGTCGACCCGAGCGAAGCGCGCAAGACCGAGAAAGCGGAGCGTATCGCCCAGGTCGAGCACACCTTTGAGGCAACCGCGCGCGAGTGGTTCGAGAAGGAGCGCGTGTCGTCTGGATGGGCAGCCGGCCATGCCGAGAAGGTCATCAGCAGGCTGGAGAAAGACGTGTTTCCCTGGCTGGGCAAGATGCCGGTGGCGGACATCAAGCCTATGGACGTGCTGACCTGCTGCCAGCGCATCGCAGACAGAGGTGCGGCGGATACCGCATACCGGGCGAAGCAGAACATCGGCCAAGCCATGCGGTACGCCGTCGCGACGGGACGTGCCGAGCGCGATCCGACGGCAGATCTCCGCGGAGTGGTGAAAAAGCCCAAGGCCGAACATTTCGCGGCGATCACCAGCCCGGCAGAAGTGGGGGCGCTATTGCGAACGATGGACGCCTTCAAGGGCACGCTCGTTGTTAAGTCGGCGCTGAGGCTGGCGCCTCTGGTCTTTGTCCGTCCTGGTGAGCTGCGCGGAGCGCAGTGGGCCGAGATCGACTTCGAGCGGGAAGAATGGCGCATCCCTGCCGAGCGCATGAAGCGACGGCGTGAGCACACGGTTCCACTATCTCAGCAGGTGCTGGCGATCCTCAAAGACCTGCATCCGCTGACCGGCCATCGCCAGCATGTGTTCGTCGGGCGTGACCCGAAGAAGCCCATGTCCGACGCCACCATCAATGCGGCGCTGCGGCGCATGGGCTACGACACCAAGACCGAGATTACCGGCCACGGCTTCAGAGCTATGGCGCGCACCATCCTGCATGAAGAGCTCGGTGTCGACCGCGATGTGATCGAACATCAACTGGCGCACCGCGTACCGGATGCGCTGGGTGAAGCCTACAACCGGACGAAGTTTCTGAAGGCTCGCAAGGCCATGATGCAAAAATGGGCTGACTATCTCGACAGGCTGAAGGCTGGCGCTGATGTCATCGCGTTGCAGGCCAAGGACGCTGCCTGAGGCGAGGTGCGCAATGATTGTGCCGCACGTAGGCCACGGCTGATTCCCGCGGCTGAGAACGGGATTCCCTTGGCCGGTGGGTGCGGTCTTTTCTCGAAGATGTAACGCCAATGGGGCGCAATATGGACGATCTGGACTGCTGGCGGGTTTGTGAAGATTTGAGCGTGCGGGAGGCCGCACTGCTTTTTGCGGGTGTCGACCCCGCAGGAGAGAACGGGGCGTACTGCGAGGATTGGCGGCCGCATCAGCGCCCGCGTGGATATGAGGCGGCAAAGTCCGGGATCGCCAGCGCGCTGCGGCGCGGTGCGATCAGGGGGCATTTCGTTCCGCTTTACGATACGGACCTCAACGGTAGTCCGTCCGATGAAATTCCCGGCACCGTTGACTTGAACGTATCACGTGTTGAAGTTGATTCACTACGGGAGTGGCTTTTCGGTCGAGGCATTCGTACTGGCTTCTTCTTTCCGGAGAAAAGCGACGCGCCGGATTACCTTGACCCGAACCATCCGCGTTATTCGGCAAAGCTCGCTGCGGCGGTGAAGTTATGGCAGGCCATGGACGACGAGAACCTGCTGCGAGGTAAGGCACCAACTGTCGCCATGCGTGAATGGCTTGAGTCCAGATACCGTGAGCTTGGCCTGACTTGGGATGGAGGCATGAACAACCAAGGTATTGCTGATGTTGTGAAGGTTGCCAACTGGAAGGTCACAGGCGGTGCAACGGCGACGCCCGGCGAGTAACCCGCCCACCCCCGGCACATAACCCGCCCACCCACAAAAGCCTTGCCAGTACTGGTGTTTATGGGTGGTAGGGCGCGAAAGATCTCTTTCTGTCACAGCGAACCCACCTACCCACCCCCGCCTTGTAGTGGGTAGGTTTTCCGAACCCACCCAGCTATTTCAGGCTGCGGCATTTCACCAAGATTCGGCCATACCGAACGCAATGGAGCGTTTCGGTCTTCCTTCGACATATGAGGAATGAAAATGGCCGCAATCGCAGAAGTACATCCCCGCATCATCAAACGCCGTGAGGTCGAGGGCCGCACTGGGCTGCCGCGCTCGACCATGTACGACCGCATCAAGCGCGGTGATTTCCCGGCACCGATCCCCTTGGGCGCACGCTCCGTCGGCTGGCTCGAGCATGAGGTCGACGCATGGTTGGCTGATCGCATCGCCCAGGCCCGCAACCGTGCGTAAGGGGCAGGCCATGAGCAAGAAAAGCCTCACGCCCCCGCCGCGCGACCGCTGTCAAGACGAACTGCAGCGCGCCCCCGCGCATCCCCCGTCCCTGGGCTGGTTCGATCTCGCGAAACCCGCTCGCCTGAGTCACAAACTGAAACGCGGCTGGAAGCGCAAGAGCTGCGGCTACATCCTGACCGAACTGCTCGGATTGGTCGCGCTGGCGTTGGTGGCTGCTGTGCTGCTCGTGGGGGTCCTGTAATGAGTCCTCGCGACAAGTTCTTGAGTCTCGTCGACCACAAGACTACCGGCCGCGACCACGGCATGTTCCGCGTCCCGACGCGCCGCGACAGGACGATGTCCGGCACGTGGCGCGAACTGGACGATGGTCGCCTCCTGATCCACGACTTCGGCGGCGAGCCGACGCAGAACATCCTCGCTGCGATCGGCCTCAGCATCGAGGATCTGTTCCCCGAACGTGTGGACGGACATCTGCCGCGGGAGCGCCGTCCCTTTCCCGCTGCCGATGTGCTTCGCGCGCTCGCTTTCGAGGCACTGGTGATCCTCGCGGCAGCGGCAGCCATCCGCAGCAGCGCTGCGCTGACCGGTGCGGACCGCGATCGTCTGGCTATCGCCGTCGGTCGGATCCAGACGGGACTGAATCTCGCAGGAGTGCGTCATGGATAACCACCTCGACAACGGCCAAAGCTTCTTGGATCAGATGGCTGCATCCGCACTCGATCAGGCGCAGCCCGACGACCATGAAGCGTTTATCGCAGAGCTCGCCGCGCTGCCGCTTGTGGAGTACGAGCAACGCCGCGGTGAGGCCCCTCTGGGTCAAGATAGTTGTCACCTCGATAGAATCTGAAACCCGAGGGCG
>JBEOKH010000201.1:0-3060 GCA_040275625.1 Thauera sp.
GCGCGGTGCGGGTGACCTTGGTCGGATCGAGCACACCCATCTCGACCATGTCGCCGTACTCGCCGGTGGCGGCGTTGAAGCCGTAGTTGCCCGCCCCCTCGACCACCTTGTTCACCACCACGCTCGGCTCGTCACCGGCGTTGGCGACGATCTCGCGCAGGGGCTGCTCCATGGCGCGCAGCACGATCTTGATGCCGGCGTCCTGGTCGTGGTTGTCGCCCTTGAGCTCGCCCAGCGCGGCACGCGCACGCAGCAGCGCGACGCCGCCGCCGGGGACGATGCCCTCTTCCACTGCAGCGCGGGTGGCGTGCAGGGCGTCTTCCACGCGGGCCTTCTTCTCCTTCATCTCGACTTCGGTGGCGGCACCGACCTTGATCACCGCAACACCGCCGGCGAGCTTGGCCACGCGCTCCTGCAGCTTCTCGCGGTCGTAATCGGAGGATGCTTCCTCGATCTGCACGCGGATCTGCTTGACACGCGCTTCGATGCGCTCGGCCTGGCCGGCGCCGTCGATGATGATGGTGTTTTCCTTGCCGACTTCGATGCGGGCAGCCTGGCCGAGATCGTCCAGGGTCGCCTTGTCGAGGGTCAGGCCGACTTCTTCGGCGATGACCTGGCCGCCGGTGAGGATGGCGATGTCTTCGAGCATGGCCTTGCGGCGGTCGCCGAAGCCCGGGGCCTTGACGGCGCAGGTCTTCAGGATGCCTCGGATGTTGTTCACCACCAGGGTGGCGAGCGCTTCGCCTTCGACGTCTTCGGCGATGATCAGCAGCGGACGGCCCGACTTGGCGACTTGCTCGAGCACCGGCAGCAGGTCACGGATGTTGGAGATCTTCTTGTCGAACAGCAGGACGAAGGGCTGCTCGAGGATGGCGACCTGCTTGTCCGGGTTGTTGATGAAGTAGGGCGACAGGTAGCCGCGATCGAACTGCATGCCCTCGACGACGTCGAGTTCGTTCTGCAGCGACTTGCCGTCCTCGACGGTGATCACGCCCTCCTTGCCGACCTTGTCCATGGCGCGGGCGATGATGTCACCGATGTCCGCGTCGGAGTTCGCCGAGATCGAGCCGACCTGGGCGATTTCCTTGTTGGTCGAGCACGGCTTCGACAGCTTCTTCAGCTCCTCGATGGTGGCGATGACGGCCTTGTCGATGCCGCGCTTGAGGTCCATCGGGTTCATGCCGGCAGCGACGAACTTCATGCCTTCGCGCACGATCGACTGCGCCAGCACGGTGGCGGTGGTGGTGCCGTCACCGGCGATGTCGGAGGTCTTGGAAGCGACTTCCTTGACCATCTGCGCGCCCATGTTCTCGAACTTGTCCTTCAGCTCGATTTCCTTGGCGACGGAGACGCCGTCCTTGGTCACGGTGGGGGCGCCGAACGAGCGCTCGAGCACGACGTTGCGGCCCTTCGGGCCCAGGGTCACCTTGACCGCGTTGGCCAGGATGTTGATGCCAGCAACCATGCGCTCGCGCGCCGAATCACCAAACTTGACTTCTTTAGCAGCCATTCTTCAGAACTCCGGAAATGTTTCGATTAGCGGTGGACGGTGCGGGGGAGGCTCAGGCCTCGACCACGCCCATGATGTCTTCCTCGCGCATCACGAGGAGCTCGTCGCCTTCGACCTTCACGGTCTGGCCGGCATACTTGCCGAACAGCACCTTGTCGCCCACCTTGACAGCCATCGGACGGACCTTGCCGTCATCGAGGATCTTGCCATTGCCGACGGCCAGCACTTCGCCCTGGTCGGGCTTCTCACCGGCGCTGTCGGGGATCACGATACCGCTGGCGGTCTTGCGTTCGGCTTCCAGACGCTTGACGATCACGCGATCGTGCAGGGGACGAATCTTCATCGAGTTATCTCCTAACTGAGGTTCAACTGTTTGGGTTGATGAAACATGCGGAACAAGCCCGCAAAAAAATCTGCAGCGATTTCGGACGGGCCGCAGCCCGTCACTCGAGGCTTGTTAGCACTCACTGCCAACGAGTGCTAATAATAGGGACGGGTTCCAGGGATTTCAAGTGCGCCATCTGTTAACTTTTTTCTTCACCCTGCTGACGCTTGCCGCAGCCGCTCCCCCGGCAGCTGCCACGGACACGCGCTGGCAGGGCGCCGCCTTCGAGGGCGACCGCGCCAGCCTCGCCCGCCTTGCCGCCGCGGGCGCAAAGGTCGTGCGCGTGTATCGTCAATCCGACGCCTGGGTGCTCGACGAGGCGCAACGCCTCGGCCTCAAGGTGGTGATGGGCTTATGGGTCGAGCATCCGCGCCACGGCTTCGACTACGCCGATGCCAAGGCGACGCGGGCGCAGGAAGCCGCACTGCTCGACTTTGTCGGCCGTCACCGCGGCCACCCCGCCCTGCTGGCCTGGGGCGTGGGCAACGAGGTCGAGACCGGGGCTGCTGACCCGCTGCCGCTGTGGCGCGAGATCGACCGCCTCGCCGGGCTGGTGAAGCGCCTCGATCCCGCGCATCCGACTCTGATGGTGGTGGCCGACACCGGCATGGAGGCCTTGCGCGCGCTCGCCGGCTGCTGCGCCAACGTCGACCTGCTCGGCATCAACGTCTATGCCGGCGCGGTGTTCGACCTGCCGCAGCGCCTGCGCGACGCCCGCATCACCAAGCCGGTGGTGGTCGCCGAGCTCGGCCCGCTCGGCCAGTGGCAGGCGGGGCGCAAGCCATGGGGGGCGCCGGTGGAACTCACAAGCACCGAGAAGGCGCGCTTCTTCACCGAGGCGCTCGCCTTCCTCAAGAACCAGCCACAGATCCGCGGCACCTTCCCCTTCCTTTGGGGCGCCAAGCAGGAACAGACCGCCACCTGGCACGGTCTGCTGCTCGCCGACGGCAGCGCCACCGCGATGAGCGACGCGCTCGCCGCCGCCTGGGGAAGGCCGGTCACGGCGCCGGCGCCGGTGGTGCGCGGCATCGGCATCGGCGCGGACGAATTCGCTCCACGCGCGGAGATTTCCGCCGGTATCGACGCCGCCGCCCACGACGGCACGCCGCTCGCCACCGAGTGGGCGGTGTTCGCGGAAGCCACCGACCTGCGCAAGGGCGGCGAC
>JBEOKH010000202.1:0-1515 GCA_040275625.1 Thauera sp.
AGCAGGTAGGCGACGCCGGCGTCGCCGTGGCGCTGGCTGCCGTCCTGGCCTTTGCTGCGGGTGTCGGGCAGCAGCGGGATGCCCTTGACCACCTGGAAGGCGCGCAGGTCGTCGAGGTGATCGGCATCGCGCACCAGTTCGATCGTGCCGTCTTCGAGCGCCGCCTTGAACGGCGCGCTGTGGTCGCGATACCAGGCGAGGCTGAGCATCACCGCCTCGATGCGCCCGGCGCCCCATTTCTGCACGGCTTTTTCGGCCAGGTACTGGCCATTGCCGCGCGCGTCGAGCTTGCCGGCGCTGAGCCGGGGCAGGCGCTCGCCAATGTAGTACAGCGCCTCGCGCTGCTGGTCGAACGGGCAGTTCGACAACTCCAGGGCAAACGGAAAGCGCCGCCGCAGCGCCTGGCCGATCTGGTACGGGAGCAGCACCGAGAGGTCGCCGGTGCGCCCGAAGTCCATGCCGAATCCGCTGCGCGCGGTCGGGTCGAGGGTGGCGAGGAGCGGCCGCGCGTGCGTCTCCAGCCAGTCCTGCATCTCGGCGCTGCGCAGGTGCTCGGGCCAGAGGGCAAAATCCTGGGCCGGCGGCTTCCAGCGCAGGACGGGGGCGTCGACCATGCGCGCCTCGATCAGCGCGCGCGAGAGCCAGGCGCCGCCGCTGTTGCTCGGCACGCAATCCAGCTCTTCCTCGGCGTCCGCCCCGTACTGATCATAGATGCCCTGCACCCACGCCGCTTTGCCCGCGGCGCTCGGCGGCTGGCCGGTGCGCAGGCAGACGCGCTCGTAGAGGCCCTCGCCAACCGCCTCCTGGAAGCTCACGTGGTGCAGCGAATAGGGTTTCTTGCCGGCGCGGATGTCGAGGCACAGCGCGTTGAACGCGTTGTCGGTGCCGTTGTGCGTCGAGATCACGTGCACTTGCCCGCCCCAGATCAGCAGCGCCAGCGCGGCCTTGAGCAGTTCCTTCTGGTCGCTGTGGAAGGCGTACTCATCGAGGATCACCCGCCCCTGCTTGCCGCGCAGGTTGCGCGGCGCCGACGACAACGCCTCGATCCGCCAGCCGGACTGAAAGCGCAGGGTGTAGATTAAGATCGACTTTTTCTCTTCGCCTTCCTGCCAGACTTCCTCGGACTCGGAGATTTCTCCGGCGGCCAGCGAGTAGGCTTTGGCGAAGTCGGCGCAGTCGCGAATGAACTCCTGCGCCATCTCCTTCATGTAGCCGATGTAGAAGGCGTTCATGCCGCTGGCGCTGGCGGCGAGCAGCGCGGTGTCGGCCGCTTCGCCCCACGACAGGCCGATACGGCGGCTTTTCTCGATCACCTTGACCGGCGCCCGATCCTTCGCCCAGCGCTGCTGGTAGGGCAGCAGCGCCATCGGCGTACGGGCTTCCCGGGGCTCGGCAGGGGCGTTAAGCAGCAAGCTCATGGGGCGCTCATTTGACGCCGAGAATCTTGCTGCGAATCTGCTCGGCGGAGTCGTCGGAGAGGCCGCCCGCCTTGGTGGTGTCGACGGCGCCGGCGGC
>JBEOKH010000203.1:0-5122 GCA_040275625.1 Thauera sp.
CCGGCCGACGGCGCGGTGCCCACGCCCACGTTGAGCGCCACGCCCGGCCAGCCGGTGGTGCCGGGCGAGCAGGCCGCCCAGGCTGCGGCCGCGCCGCGTGCCGTGGTCGAGACCGATCTGCTGCGTGCCGAGGTCTCGGCGCAGGGCGGTGACATCGTTCGCCTCGAGCTCAAGCAGCACAAGGCGAGCGGCGAGGCGGGCGGCAACTTCGTGCTGCTCGACGACGGCACCACGCGGCACCAGTACGCCGCGCAGTCGGGCCTGATCGGCGAGGGCCTGCCCACCCACAAGACCCTGTTCCAGCTTCCGGCCGGCGAGCTGCGCCTGAAGGACGGCGAGAACGGCGTGGAGCTGCGTCTGCAGGCGCCCGAGCAGAACGGCGTGCAGGTCACCAAGGTGATGCGCTTCAGCCGCGGCAGCTACCTGATCGACGTGTCCTACGAGATCCGCAACGGCTCTGGCCAGGCGATCGCACCTCACGGCTACTTCCAGCTCACCCGCGACGGCAATCCGGCCGAGCAGGTCGAGGCCTTCGGCGTCACCACCTTCACCGGCCCGGCCTTCTATACCGACGCCAACAAGTTCCAGAAGGTGCAGTTCGCCGACATCACCGACGGCGACGCCAAGTTCCCCAAGACCGCCAGCGATGGCTGGGTGGCGATGGTGCAGCACTATTTCGTGGGCGCCTGGCTGCCAGCGGAAGGCGAGCAGCGCGAGTACTTCGCCCGCGCACTCGGCAACAATCTGTTCTCTGCCGGCGTGATCCTGCCGGTGGCCTCGATCGCGCCGGGCGCCGAGGGCGCGGTGTCCACCCGGCTGTACGCCGGTCCGCAGGAGCAGGACAAGCTCGAGGGCATCGCCCCGGGCCTGGACCTCGTGGTCGACTACGGCTGGCTGACCTTGATCGCCGCGCCGCTGTTCTGGGTGCTGTCGTGGTTTCACAAGCTGACCGGCAACTGGGGCTGGGCAATCATCCTGGTCACGGTGGCGATCAAGGCGATCTTCTTCCCGCTGTCGGCCGCGAGCTACAAGTCGATGGCCAAGATGCGCGTGCTCGGCCCGCGCCTGCAGCGCATGAAGGAGATGTACGGCAGCGACAAGGCCAAGATGCAGCAGGAGATGATGAATCTCTACCGCACCGAGAAGATCAACCCGCTCGGCGGCTGCCTGCCGATCCTGGTGCAGATCCCGGTGTTCATCGCGCTCTACTGGGTGCTGCTCGGCAGCGTCGAGATGCGTCATGCGCCGTGGCTGGGCTGGATCCAGGACCTCTCGGCCAAGGATCCGTACTTCATCCTGCCGATCATCATGGGCGTGTCCATGCTGATTCAGATGAAGCTCAACCCGACCCCGCCCGATCCGATCCAGGCCAAGGTCATGATGGCGATGCCGATCATCTTCACCTTCATGTTCCTGTGGTTCCCGTCCGGCCTGGTGCTGTACTGGGTGGTCAACAACTGCCTGTCGATCGCCCAGCAGTGGCAGATCACGCGGATGATCGAAAGTGCAAAGGCAGCCGGCAAGCCTGCCTGACACGATCGCCGCAATCGCGACGGCACCGGGGCGCGGCGGCGTCGGTGTCGTCCGCGTCTCGGGCGCCAGCCTGAGCGCCTTCGCCCTTGCGCTGTGCGGCCGTGAACCACGGCCGCGCAGCGTGCACCTGACCCGCTTTCTCGACGCTGAAGAGCGCGCGATCGATGAGGGCATCCTGCTTTATTTTGCGGGGCCCGCCTCCTTCACCGGCGAGGATGTGCTCGAACTGCAGGGCCACGGTGGCCCGGTCGTGATGCAGATGCTGCTCGAGCGCTGTCTGCAGCTTGGTGCACGCCTGGCCGAGCCGGGCGAATTCACCCGCCGCGCCTTTCTCAACGGCAAGCTCGATCTCGCCCAGGCCGAGAGCGTGGCCGACCTGATCGAGGCGTCCACGGCGGCGGCGGCGCGTTCCGCGGTGCGCTCGCTGTCCGGGCAGTTCTCCGAAGAGGTGCACCGGATCGGCGACGCGCTGATCGATCTGCGCATGCTGGTCGAGGCGACGCTCGATTTTCCGGATGAGGAGATCGACTTCCTCGAGCGTGCGCACGCCATGCCGCGGCTGGGGTCGATTCGCGAAGCGCTCGAAAACCTGCTCGATCGTGCGCGCCAGGGCGCGTTGCTGCGCAGCGGCCTGAACGTGGTGCTGGTGGGCGCGCCGAACGTCGGCAAGTCGAGCCTGCTCAACCAGCTTGCCGGCGAGGAGCGCGCGATCGTCACCGACATCGCCGGCACCACGCGCGATGCGCTGCGCGAGACGATCCAGATCGAAGGCATCCCGCTCCACATCATCGACACCGCCGGACTGCGCGACACCGAGGACACGGTCGAGCGCATCGGCATTGAGCGCACCTGGCGCGAGATCGACCGGGCGGACGTGATCCTGCATCTGGTCGAGGCCGGCGCGGGGGGTGATGCCGATATCGATGCGCGCCTGCCAGCGGACATCGAACGGGTGACCGTCGCCAACAAGATCGATCTCGTCGGGGCCGCCCCTGCACGCCGCGAGGAGGCGGGAAGGGTGCTGCTGCAGGTGTCGGCGCGGAGCGGAGACGGTGTCGAGCTGGTGCGCAGCGAATTGCTGCGGATCGCTGGCTGGCACGCTCACGGCGAGGACGTGATCCTGGCGCGCGAGCGGCACCTGGGCGCGCTGCGCGAGGCCTTGCGCCATGTGGTGGAGGCGGGCGGGCGGCTGGACGCGCTCGAGTTGTTCGCCGAGGAATTGCGCCTCGCTCAGGAGTCTCTCGGCGCGATTACCGGCGAGTTCACTGCAGACGATCTGCTTGGCGTGATCTTCTCGCGCTTCTGCATCGGAAAATAGCGAGGGCGCGCTGGGCGGATAGCGGGCTCTGGGCAGGGCGGCTGTGAAGGTCGCCCTGTTTCACGTGGAACACCTCCCATGGATACCGAATTTCTTTTCGTCGTGCTTGGCCTGGCCGCCTTGTTCGCCGGCTTTGTCGACTCGATCGTCGGCGGAGGCGGCCTGATTCAGTTACCGGCCCTGTTTGCTGCATTTCCCTCTGCGGCGCCCGCCACGCTGTTTGGTACCAACAAGCTCGCGAGCATCGTCGGTACCACGAGTGCGGCTGTTCAATACAGTCGGCGCGTCGAGATTCCGTGGCGCGTCGCCGGGCCGGGTGCGATCGCGGCGCTGGTCGGCTCATGGTATGGCGCGAAGGCGGTCGCCTATCTGGATCCTGCAATCCTGCGCCCGCTGATCCTGGCGCTGCTTGTGCTTGTGGCGCTCTATACCTTCCTGCGCAAGGATCTTGGTGCCGTTTCGCGGGAACCGGAGCATGGAAGGCGATCGGTTGCGATCGCTCTTGGGGTCGGCGGGGTGATCGGGTTTTACGACGGTTTCTTTGGGCCGGGGACCGGCAGCTTCCTGATTTTCCTGTTCATCCGCCTGCTGGGCATGGATTTCCTGCGGGCGTCGGTGTCGGCCAAGATTCTCAATGTGGCGACCAATCTCGCCGCCATTTCGTTTTTTGTCGGGAATGTGGAGCTGATGTGGAAGCTGGCCGCGGTGATGGCCGTGTGCAACCTGATCGGCTCCATACTGGGCTCGCGAATGGCGCTCAGACACGGAACCGGGTTTGTGCGCAAGATGTTCCTTGCGGTGGTCACGGTGTTGATTGCGCGCCTCGCGTACGACACCTTCCTCCGCTGAGGGTCGATGTTTCACGTGGAACAGCCGCCACCAACCAGGGGCTGAGCGATGATCGATCGTGTGTATGGATTGCCGGATGGCGTGCTCGTCGAGTCGCTGTGTGACGATGCAGGCCATTTCCTGAAGGGTGCGCGCCTGCTCGAGGCCGGGCGTTCGCGCTGGCAGGCCTACGAGGTGTGGGAGACCCCGCGGCTTGGGCGCCTGTTCCGCCTCGATGGCTGCTTCATGACCTCCGAGGGCGACGAGTTCATCTATCACGAGAGCCTGGTCCACGTTCCTGGGGTCGCCCACGGCGGCCTGCGTCGTGCCCTGATCCTGGGTGGGGGAGATGGTGGATCCGCCGAGGAGCTCCTGAAGTACAGCACGATCGAACGCGTCGTGATCGCCGAACTCGACGACAAGGTGATCGACATCTCGCGGCGCTATTTCGCCGGCGTCCATCGCGGCGCCCTCGACGATCCACGCGTGGAGATCCGCATTGGCGACGGGGCAGGATATGTCCGCGAGTACGGACCCGCAGAGGCGGACCGGTTCGACCTGATCGTCTTCGACCTGACCGACCCGGTCGGTCCTGCCGCAGCGCTTCATACGTGTGATTTCTTTGCCGCATGCAAGGCGCTGCTCGCCGAAGGTGGGGCCATCGTCCTGCACATCGGCTCGCCGTTCTTTCAGCCCGGGCGCGTGCGCGAACTCGTCGCCCGTCTGCGCCCCGTGTTCGCCTGCGTGCGCCCGTACTTTCTCTATATCCCGCTCTACGGCAGCCTGTGGGGCATGGCCTGCGCCTCCGACGCCCTGGACCCGCAGCGGCTGGCCGCGGACGAGGTCGATCGTCGCTTGGTCGAACGTCGCATCGAGCGCCTGCAGCACTTCAACGGTGCGGTACACTGTGCGCAGTTCGCCCTGCCCAATCATCTGCGCGCGCTGCTGGCCTGAGCCTTCTGGCGTGCCGTTCTGCATTTCTCCTCCGACCTTGAAGCCACCTATCCGAAACGACCGCCGGACGGCGCACCCGTCCGCGAAGGGTCCGCGCGCCCCGCGCAGCAACGCCCGCCCCGGACCGACGCCCAGGGTCGCGCTCGTCCCCGACAGCCTGGCGTTTGAGCTCGCGCGCGCCGCCGAACTGGTGGTCACCGTGATCGAGGGCGGGAACCTTACCGACGCCTTCGAGCGCATGCAGCTCCACCACCCTCAATGGGCGGATGGAACGCGTGGCGCGATCCGCGATCTCGCCTGGAGCACCTTGCGCGAGTACGCGCGCGGCGATGCGATCCTCGACCATCTGTTGCAAACCGCCCCGCCGCTGGAGGCCCGTGCCTTGCTGCTGGTGGCGGTGAACCGCCTGCGCCAGCGCCCGGAGCAGGCGCACACCGTGGTCGATCAGGCGGTCACCGCAGCGGCTGAGTCAATGCCCGGACTGCGTAG
>JBEOKH010000204.1:0-2059 GCA_040275625.1 Thauera sp.
CGACCTGGTCGCCGACGCCGAAGCGGAAGGCCTTGACCGTGCCCGCGGCCGGCGCGGTGATGGTGTGCTCCATCTTCATCGCCTCGAGGATCAGCAGCGGCGCGCCCTTCTCGACCTTGGCGCCTTCGACGGCGACCAGGGCGATGACCTTGCCCGGCATCGGCGCCAGCAGGCCACCTTCGGCGCCGCCGCCCTCGCCGCCGTGGTACAGCGGGTCGACCGCGGCCAGCTGCCAGGCGCGGCCCTTGGCGAAGACGTGGCGGCGGCCGGCGGCGGCGATCACGGTGGCGTCCATGCGCGTGCCGTCGAGTTCCACGCGCAACAGGCCGCGCGGGTTCAGCTCACCACGGGCCTCGACACTGCGGCCGTCGATCTTCAGCCGCCAGGCGCCGGGCAGGTAGGCGACCTCGACCTTGCGGTCGGTTTCACCGCAGCGGAACAGCAGCGTGCGGCGCGCGGTGGCGTTCATGCGCCAGCCGTCGCGGGCATGCCAGGGCGAGCCGACATCGGCCGTGCGCTGGGCGCGCCTGTCAGCGAATGCGCTCTCGCGCAGCAGCTCGGCGAGCGCAGCGATCTGCAGCACCTCGTCCGGCACCGCATCCTCGACCGGGAACAGGTAGGCCTTCTCGCGCTCGATCAGGCCGGTGTCGAGATCAGCACCGGCGAAGGCCGGGCAGGCGGTCAGGCGCGACAGGAACTCGATGTTGTTGGCCACGCCCACGACGCGGTAGTCGGCCAGCGCCTGCAGCATGCGGGCGAGCGCGCGGTCACGGTTGATGTCCCACACGATCAGCTTGGCGATCATCGGGTCGTAGTGCGGGCTGATCTCGTCGCCCTCCTCCACCCCGGTGTCGACCCGCACGTGCAGGGACTCAGCCGGCGGCGCCAGGTGCACCAGTCTGCCGGTGGAAGGCAGGAAGCCCTTGGCCGGGTCTTCCGCGTAGATGCGCGCTTCGAGCGCATGGCCGCGAATCGAGAGCTGCTCCTGCGCGAGCGGCAGAGGCTCGCCCGAGGCCACGCGCAACTGCCACTCGACCAGGTCCAGGCCGGTGATCATCTCGGTGACGGGGTGCTCGACCTGCAGGCGGGTGTTCATCTCCATGAAGTAGAAGGAGCCGTCCTGGTTGGCAATGAACTCGACGGTGCCGGCACCGACGTAGCCCACGGCCCTGGCCGCTTCGACCGCGGCCTTGCCCATCGCCGCGCGCCGTTCGAGCGTCATGCCGGGCGCGGGCGCTTCTTCCAGCACCTTCTGGTGGCGGCGCTGCACCGAGCAGTCGCGCTCGAACAGGTACACCACGTTGCCATGGGTGTCGCCGAAGACCTGGATCTCGATGTGGCGCGGCCTGATGATGTACTTCTCGACCAGCACGTGGTCGTCGCCGAAGCTGGAGATGGCCTCGCGCTTGCATGAGGCGAGCAGGTCGATGAAGTCCTCGGACTTCTCCACCAGGCGCATGCCCTTGCCGCCACCGCCGGCCGCGGCCTTGATCAGCACCGGGTAGCCGATGGCGTCGGCCTGCTGGTGCAGGTAAGCGGGCTCCTGGTCGTCGCCGTGGTAGCCGGGGGTGAGCGGCACGCCGGCCGCTTCCATCAGCTTCTTGGCCTCGGACTTCGAGCCCATGGCGCGGATCGCCGCCACCGGCGGGCCGATGAAGACAATGCCTGCGCGCTCGCAGGCGTGACAGAAGTCCTCGTTCTCGGACAGGAAGCCGTAACCGGGGTGGATGGCCTGGGCGCCGGTCTGCCTGGCTGCGGCGATGATCTTGTCGATCACCAGGTAGGACTCGCGCGCCGCGGCCGGGCCGATCAGCACCGCCTCGTCGGCCAGGCGCACGTGGCGGGCGTTGGCGTCGGCCTCGGAATACACCGCGACGGTCTTGATGCCCATGCGGCGGGCGGTCTTGATGACGCGGCAGGCGATTTCACCGCGGTTGGCAATCAGGATCTTGTCGAACATGTCGTCTCCAGCTTCTTGTCGGAATTCAGAAATCTGTCTTTGCAGCCATCACGGCGCGGGCAGCTCGGGCCGCGCCGGTCGCAATCGCGGCCGGAACAC
>JBEOKH010000205.1:0-5298 GCA_040275625.1 Thauera sp.
TGTGGATCGGCCGTGGCAATGTAGGGCGGATTGGCCACGATCAACTCGAAATGCTCCTCGCCGAGCGCGTCGAACCAGTCGCTCTGCACGAAAGACACGCTCGCGCCCAGCTTCGCCGCGTTGGCCATTGCAACCCACAGCGCCTCGCGCGAGCGATCGAGCGCAATCACCTCGGGGGCGTCCATCTCCAGCGCCAGCGTCACCGCGAGCGCGCCGCTGCCGGTGCCCATGTCGAGCGCTCGCACGCCGCGCCGACCGGGAAAATGGGCGAGCGCGAGCTCCACCAGCAGTTCGGTCTCGGGGCGCGGGATCAGCACCGCCGGCGTGACCATGAACTCGCGGCCGTAGAACTCGCGCGTGCCGGTGAGATAGGCCACCGGCTCGCCAGCCGCGCGGCGCTCGACCAGGCCGAGGTATTCTGTCCAGTCCTCGCCGGCGAGCTTGTGCTCCGGCCACGCCACCAGGCGCGCCGCCGGACACTGCAACACGTGGCGCAGCAGCACACGCGCGTCCATCTGGTCGATGTGCGTGCGCGCCCACGCGAGCGCGCCGGCGATATCGAGCTCGCCCGCGGGCGGTTGGAGGTGGGCGTTCATCAGTCGTCCGCCAGCGCAGCGAGCAGGCTGGCCTGGTGCTCGAGCGTGAGCGCGTCGACGATCTCGTCGAGCTCGCCCTGCATCACCGCGTCGATCTTGTACAAGGTCAGGTTGATGCGGTGATCGGTGACGCGCCCCTGCGGGAAGTTGTAGGTGCGGATGCGCTCCGAGCGGTCGCCGCTGCCGACCAGGCTCTTGCGCTGTGCCGCCTCGGCACTCTGCTGGGCGCGCACGCGGGCGTCGTAAAGGCGCGCGGCGAGCACCGCCATCGCCTGCGCCTTGTTGCGGTGCTGCGAGCGGTCGTCCTGGCACTCGACGACGATGCCGGTGGGCAGATGCGTGATGCGCACCGCGGAATCTGTCTTGTTGATGTGTTGCCCGCCTGCGCCCGAGGCGCGGAAGGTATCGATGCGCAGGTCGGCCGGGTTGATGTCCACCGCCTCGACCTCGTCGGCCTCGGGCAGCACCGCCACGGTGCACGCCGAGGTGTGGATGCGGCCCTGGGTCTCGGTGACCGGGACGCGCTGCACGCGGTGACCGCCGGACTCGAACTTGAGCTTCGAGTAGGCACCATTGCCGACCACGCGTGCGATGACCTCCTTGTAGCCACCGAGGTCGGACTCGCTCGCCGACACGATCTCCACCTTCCAGCGCTGGCGTTCGGCGTAGCGGCTGTACATGCGCAGCAGGTCGCCGGCAAACAGCGCCGCCTCGTCACCGCCGGTGCCGGCGCGGATCTCGAGGAACAGGTTGCGCTCGTCGTTGGGGTCGCGCGGCAGCAGGGCGCGCTGCAGATCGGCCTCCAGCTCGGTGATGCGGGCCTCGCCGGCGGCGAGTTCGAGTTCGCCAAGTGCGCGCATCTCGGCGTCAGCGAGCAATTCGCGCGCAGTGACGCAGTCAGCCTCGGCCTGGCGGTAGTCACGGTAGAGCGCCACCACCGGCTCGATCTCGGCACGCTCGCGCGACAGGTCGCGGAAAGTGTTCATGTCGCGCGCGGCGTCCTCGGACGCGAGCGCGCGATCGAGCTCTTCGAGCCGGTTGGCGAGGTGTTCGAGTTTGTCGCGGATGCGCTGCTTCATCGTGCTGAGCGGATGCACGCGAGCCACCCTTGCGGGCGGTCGGGTGCACCCCAGGGCCCTAGTGGTGGTCGCGGGACAGGTTGAAGAGTTCGCGCACCACACGGCCGGCTTCGGCCTTGTGCTCGCCTTCGGCCTGATTGAGGAAGCGGGTGGGGCCGTGCATCAGCTTGTTGGTGAGACCGTGCGACAGCGCCTCGAGCACGCGCTGCGGGTCTTCGCCCTTGGCGAGCAGGCGCAGCGCGCGTTCGAGTTCAGCCTGGCGCAGGGTTTCGGCGTGCTCGCGCAGCGAGCGGATCACCGGCACCGCATCGCGCCCGGACATCCAGTGCAGGAAGCCGTCCACGCGGGTGTCGATGATCTGTTCGGCCTCGATCACCGCCTGCTGGCGCGATTCCATGCCGGCCTCGACGACCTGGGCGAGGTCGTCGACCGTATACAGGAAGATGTCGTCGAGTTCGGCGATCTCGGGCTCGATGTCGCGCGGCACGGCGAGATCGACCATCACCATCGGCCGGTGGCGGCGCGCCTTGACCGCGCGCTCGACCATGCCGAGGCCGACGATCGGCAAGGGCGCGGCCGTACAGGACACCACCACGTCGAAGCGTGGCAGCGCCTCGCCGATCTGGTCGATGCGCATGGTGCTTGCGCCGAAACGCTCGGCAAGCGCCTTGGCGCGCTCTTCGGTGCGGTTGGCCACCGTCATCGACCTCGGCCGGGCGCCGCCGAAGTGGGCGGCACAGAGCTCGATCATCTCGCCCGCGCCGATGAACAGCACGTGCTGATCGGAGACGCGCTCGAAGATGCGCTCGGCCAGATGCACCGCCGCCGCGGCCATCGACACTGTGTTGGCGCCGATCGCGGTGGTCGAGCGCACTTCCTTGGCCACCGCGAAGGTGTTCTGGAACAGCTTGTGCAGCAGCACGCCCAGGGTGCCCGCCTCCTCGGCGTGGCGCGCGGCGTCCTTGACCTGGCCGAGGATCTGCGGCTCGCCGATCACCATGGAGTCCAGCCCGCTCGCCACCCGGAACACGTGGCGGATCGCGTCGCGCTGCGGGTAGGAATACAGGTAAGGCGAGACCTCGGTGAGCGCGAGACGGTGAAAGCGCGCCAGCCAGTCGGCAGCGTGCTGCGGCTGCTCAGCCGCAAAGTAGAGTTCGGTGCGATTGCAGGTCGACAGGATCGCCGCCTCGCGCACCGAATCCGCGTGCGCGAGATCGTGCAGGGCCTGGACCAGCCGCTCAGGCTGGAACGCGACGCGTTCGCGGATGGCGAGCGGTGCGGTGTGGTGATTCAGGCCAAGGGCGAAAAGTTGCATGCGGAACGGGAGTGGATCGGAGCGAGTCGCATTATAGCACCCAGCCTGCACCCCAAAATTGAGCCGAATCAGCGACCTCTCGGACCGGGATCGGGCGCCGCATCGGGATAGGGGCGGCCGGATTACCTGGCCGCCCCTATCCCACACCACCCGGCGAGCGGGTCCGCACCGGGCCGTTCGAGTGATTGAGGTCAGGAAAGCCGAGGCACGCCGAGTCGGTCGAAGTAGGCGACAGGCATCGCACGGTTCGATCACCTGCGGCTGTCACCCCACACGCACCGACTGTCCGCCGCCACCTCGCGGACCTCCTCGTCCGCGGCGTCCATCGTTTTCAACTCCCCGACGCCTGGCCGCCGGCACACGCGGCGTCTCCAGGCACTCGGCAAGCTTCTTCCTGAACGAGGCTCGGACGCTGCCATCGCGTTATCGCCACTCACCCAGGGCTTCAGCGACGAACCCGAGCGCATAGCTCATCGAGCGTGACCCTGGTGACGCGCTGACCTGCACAGGAATGGCCCGCTGGGGGAAGCGGTTCTGGCGCATAATTCTCTTATTGCATCAATGCTTTAGAATTTATTTCCGGGTGCGCGAACACGGATTCAGGTTTTACTCCAGCCTCCCTCCATAAGTGGAGAGTATCGAAGTACTTTTCAGTTCCCGGCATCTGAAGCTTTGTTGATTTCGCCTTTTCGTAGCTCGCTTGTATTAGATCTCGCGCGATTTGTTCCCGACTCGCTGGCGGATTGGCTGCGACGAGTTCCCCCATAACCCGGTAAAACTTGCTGGATTCAATCGCTGCAGCTTGGCACAAGCGCTCTGGAGTAAGATCTTCAGCATCGGCACTAGCGGCAATAGCAATTGTTAGCAAGATTGAAAGGAAAATTTTAGTCATTGATCTTGTCATAAGAAGTGCGATAGATCGCCATGTTTATGGTAGCACTCGGTCGAAAAAATAGAGTTCAGCAAGTTTCGTCAGCCAAAGAGAAGATTTTCATGCTACCAGTTTTCTTCTGACGCTGCTCTTTGACAAAGCGGACCAAAGGAGTCAGCCTTTTCTTTATCTCCTGGAGAAGGCCCTGAGCTCAGTTGAGATTGATGCGGCCCTGAACATTGCACGGCAGAATTTCTAACCACTTGCCCTTAATTTGCATCGTCCGGTCGATTCCGAAGCCCGTTCTTTCGGTCGACACCGGCAATTGTGGCCGGGAGTACGAATCCTGATCTGTGCCAGTCAGCCGGTCGGCATTACACTCCTCGATGCAACGGCAGCTTTGTGCTGGATCTCACTACGCGGACAGTCGGCCAGGAGCGGTCATCGACCAGAGTCCGCTATGGGGATGCCAGCCGATTCTTGGGATTCTCGTGATGATTCAGTCGCTGGGGTCCATTATTACTCGCTGACGCTTGCTCCCGAGCCTACTGCAATCTAACCAGCGAGTCGGTCCGTACAAGCTTGAAGTCGTGTGACAACGACATGTCGCGCGCCAAGTTGATGATTTCGACATTGCAGTCGCCGAAATCCTCTGGAGCTCGGTCTCGAACGAACAGATAGTGGTCGCAATGTTCGTGCGGATCGAGATCGGTATCGATCAGTGGGAAACTGATCCGCACGGGGGCCTTGTTCGCGCTCTTGACCGTTGCCTCACCCAAGATCATCAGCCGTCCAAAGCTGGTTGGCTCGGAGGTCATTATTCCGGTCGGTAGCTGGCGCTGTCCATTGAGAAGCCTGAAGTGGTTTTCGGTCTCTAGTTTGCAGCTCGCTTGGCCTCCGTTCGCAAGCAGGAACTCAGTATTCGATACAAGGCACAGAATCGCGAGCGATATACGGTCCGCCTGGGCGTCCCAGGCGGCCTCGTCGAAAGGGACCTTTTGCGCACGCATGACGTCCTTCAGTTCCTTGTGAAAGTCGCTGACGTGGAAGGCTGCCCTTGAATGGATATAATTGATGATGAACTGCAGAGCCGCGAACAGCTCAATGCCGCCTTTGTTGTTTCGTAGGCTGCATGTGTCCATTTTCTTGTCGATTGCGAAATTGGCTTCGATCTTCTTGATGAGTGTGGTGTGACTCATCTTGTACTCGGCCTTCAGGCGGTGCTCGTCCGATAGGCGAGCTTGGGAAATAAATAATCGGTAGATGTATGCAGGGAAAGGCACGCCAAGGTCTAGCGGACGTTTCTCAGACACGTATTCCTGGAAATACTGTATCGAGTCAACGAACGCAGTAATGGACTGCTGTGCCAGACCCCGATCTCGTGCGGAACAAGTCAAGATAGTTGTCGCCTGATTCATGCAACCAACCGCTCTATGT
>JBEOKH010000206.1:0-4047 GCA_040275625.1 Thauera sp.
TCGGGAGCCGCGGCGGCAACCGCATCCCGGGGGTTCAAATGACATAGCAGGAGGTGAGTAATGCAGCCGATCTACAACCCTTCCTCGAAGCGCCGATTCATGACCGAGCGGGCCAATGTTCGTCGCTATCACAGTAGCGCAGCCTCGGCTCTAAAGGCGGGTGGAGTCCTTTGGGTTCCGTTGGGCACAGGCTGGACTGCCGATGCTGAAGCGGTAGCACGAGCAGTCAAAGGGGCTGCATGATCGGGATCGACCTCTTCGCCGGGGCCGGTGGTTTTACCGAGGGCGCACGCATGGCCGGCGTTCATGTTGCCTATGGGGGTTCTAAGCCGGAACCGCCGAAATTTCCGTCATCCCAGCTCCAGGCCCGCCACGAGCGCATCCAGGTCGATCATCTTGCCGTCGCTCTGGAAGGTGTAATGCCCGTTCAGCAGGATGTGCCGCCAGGCCGCCGGCGATATCTGGGTCAGGAGAGCGTGCGCCTTGGCGTTGCCGCTCGCCTCGTACTTCATCAGCAGCCGCGACAGGATGGCCGAGTTGTAGAAGATGACCGCGTTGGCGATCAGCCTGGCGCACTGGTTGCTGATCTCGATTTCGATGTCAGTGCGCCCGGTCAATTCCTTCTTGCCGCCGACCTGGGCGATGGTCGAGCGTAGCTGGTGATAGGACTCGATGCGGTTCTGTGAGCGGTGCACGTTGCGCTCCAGTTGCGGATCGCGCAGGTAGCGCAGCGTGTAGATGCTGCGGATGAGCTTGTCGAACTCGAACACCGCGCGCCGCGTCGGGTTCGGCGCGGTGTAGGTGCATAGCTTGCGGATCAGCGTGCCCTGCGTCATCTCCTTCAGTCCGAGCGTGGCGACGATCTGGTCGAGGTTCGGCTTCTCGCTGACTATGAGATCGCGGTCGATTCTCCCGGCCGGCCGGATCAGGCACTGATCGTACAGCGCCGGATCGTCGGCACTGTAGAGTTCCTTCAACTGATCGCCAAGGTCGGTGAAGCGCGGCTCGAAACGCAGGCCGAACCAGTGCAGGATAGCGAAGTTGGCCTTGTTGACGCTGTGCATGTCGCCGGTGATCGCGGTCGGCACGATGTCCGACGTGTTGCGATACCAGATGTCGAACACGTGATGGGCCTCGTAGTCGTGCGCGCCGATCAGGTAGCCGTTGAGCGGCACATGGTTGCACAGCAGCGTGTAGGCGACCACGCCCTTGCCGCGCCCAAAGTATTTGCGCGAGTGGCGCGCTTTCACGGTCGGCCGCTCGACGCCGAATTTCTGACCATCGACGGCACCGTACAGTGCATCGAGGTCGAACGAGTAGTACGGGAAGATCGGCAGCGCGGCGATGGCGTTGCTGATGCAGTCGTTGGCCGCGTGAAGCGTTGCGTGGCGCAGGTACTGTTGGTAGGCGCTCTCCAGCACGTGGTACGGGATGTCGCTGGTGCGTGCCATGACCTGGTTGCCGTGGTTCATCGCCTGCGCGATGATGACCGCCATCAGGCTGTCGGCGTCGGCGACCTTCTTCGCATAGCGCGGCTGCAAAGGCGTCAGCGCCGACAGGAACTGGCACTGGCCGTTGACGAAGCGGAACACGTCGGCCACGTCGCAGAACGGCAGTTGCTCGTAGAACGCCTTCTCGCGCGCCTTCTGGTTCTCGCCCTTGGGCTTGCGCCATGTTAGCTTCTGCGTGTCCTTGTCGTATTCCAGGTGCGTCAGCTTGCCCTGCTTCAGCTCGCGGTTGAAGGCCAGCCACTGAGAGCGCAGCTCGGTCGCGAGCGCATCGAGCTGTGCATCGAGTGGCTGCCGCAGGAACGGGATGTCGATCTGCGCCAGCACGTCGGCCTTCTCATCCAGCGAAACCAGCTCGTCGGAAAAGTGCCGGTGCTGCAAGCTGTCGTCGAGGTAGAGTTCACCCGACTGGAAGCGCTTCCTGACCTGGCGGTACAGCCAGAACTCGTAGCGGTCGGCATGCAGGCCCGTCGGCTTGCCATCGGCATCGAAGGTCAGCAGGTACGGTCGCAATCGTTTCGGCAGCGTGGCCGCTGGACATTCGGCGAGCGGCCGTTGCGATAGGCGCTGCTGTTTGGCGCACACGTCCTTGGCCCAGGCCAGCGCCACGAGCCACGGACTGCCCGGATCAGTGCCAGCGAGGTCGAGCGCGACATACAGCGGCCGAAGATGGCGGCGGATGCGCTCAGCCAGGCCGTCCACCGCCTGCCAGTGCAAAGCCAGCTTGCTCACCGGCTTCACGCTCATGCGCTGCGCGGTGGTTTGCAGCGTATCGCGGGGCATGATTTTGTAGGCGCGCTGGCGCACATCGCCGAACGGCGTGGGATCGGGCACGCTGTCGTCGATGTAAAGCGACAGCAGGCGGCCGACCTGCGGTGTGTCTTGCTGACGGCGCACCTGCTCGGCGACAAAGGATTGCTTTGCGCCCGCACTGCTTTCGTCCTCCAACTGCTTCATGTGGTAGGCCATCGCATCGACCAGGTTGTCGGAAAGCTGCCGGTAGCGCACCCAGGCATAGCAAAGCAGGTAGAGGTAGGTCTGATCGGCCTTCAGGTTGCGTAGATCGTGGACGGTGTAGAAGTTCGCCAGGCTGGCGTAGTACAGCAGATTCTGCTGCGAGACGCCGAGCTTGGGCAGCAGCGCCTTGGCGATCCGGTGCAGCGGCTCCAGCGTGGCGCGCTTTTCGCGTTCGCGGGCCATCTGACGCCAGCCAAAGTCCTTGGCGTCCTGCTTGAGCGCCGCCAATTGCGACAGGGTGTCGTCACGCACTAGAAGCCGACCCAGCGCGGCCTTGGCCGATTCGTCCAACACTTCCGACAGCAGGCCAGCCAGCCGCCGACGCTCGGCGGACAGGGCTTCGCTCACCAGCTCTTGCAGGGTGGTATAGCCGGGCCGGATGATCTTGTGCTCGTTTAGCCAGACGATCAGCTCGGCGGCGATGAACCCCGGCATCACGTCGCGCCGCACGGTCTGCGCGGCCTGCTGCGCGAGCTGCGCCAGGAACTCGGCCGCCCACGGCCGGTAGCCGAACAGATCGGCAATCCACTCGCGCTGGGTGTAGTGCTCGTGCTTGGAGATTGGCTTGTGCTCGAAGGACTCGCCGTGGAAGTAGCGGCTCAGCACGAAGGCGCAATCGTGCTCGACCTCACTCCAGTCGAAGCGGAAGAAGGCATGCTTGGCCTTGAAGTAACCGATCTGCAAGATGCAATAGACCTGGGCATGGAGACCAGGCCGGCTGCTGGCGAGCGCCAGTTCGGTTTCAGTCAACGCCAAGTATTCCAGCCGCTGGGCGTCGTCGAAGTCCGGCAGGCCGTACAGGGCTTCCTGCTCGGCGTCCGACAGGACGGTCAATCGTTCGCTCTTGGTCGTCATCGCGATGACGCTCCACGAGAGCCCGTCCAACCAACCCGTGCCAGGGTCTCGATCAGCGTGGTTCGCTTGACGCCGAAGTTGCGGCACACCGCCGCCTTGGACATGCCGCCATCGAGCGCAGCGACGATGGCCTCCAGCTTCTCGCCGGTGATCGCCTGCGGCCGGCCGCCGATCCGGCCGCGTTTGCGGGCGGCAGCCAGACCGGCGACGACACGTTCCTGGATCAAGGCGCGTTCGTACTGCGCGAGCGCGCCGAACACCTGGAACAGAAACTCGCCCGAGGGCGTCGTGGTATCCAGGTTCTCCGTCAGCGAGCGGAACGCCACCTGCTTTTCCTTGAGCGAGGTCACGATGGCGAGCAGGTGCGACAACGAACGGCCGAGCCGGTCGAGCTTCCACACGACCAACACGTCGCCAGGGCGAACGAATTCGAGCGCCCGCGCCAGGCCCGCGCGGTCGTCCTTCGCGCCGGAAGCATGATCCTCGAACAGATGCCGCGCATCGACGCCGACGGCGAGCAGCGCATCGCGCTGCAAGTTCGTGCTCTGGCGGTCGGAATCCGACGACACGCGCATGTAACCTACCAACATAAGCGGAAAACCATCAAGAAGGGGTTTCCGCATGGTAGCGTCTGGCGACAGAGTTTTCCGCACAATTTTGCGGCCAC
>JBEOKH010000207.1:0-2438 GCA_040275625.1 Thauera sp.
GCTCGAGGACATCGTCGGCGCCGACTGCATCTTCGGCACCAACACCTCGTCGATCTCGGTGACCTCGATCGGCGCCGCCCTGCAGCGCCCCGAGCGCCTCGCCGGCCTGCACTTCTTCAACCCTGCACCGCTGATGAAGCTGGTCGAGATCGTCTCCGGCCTCGCCACCGGGCGCAGCGTCGCCGACACCTTGTTCGCCACCGCGGCGGCCTGGGGCAAGACGCCGGTGCATGCGCGCTCGACACCGGGCTTCATCGTCAACCGCGTCGCCCGCCCCTACTACGCCGAGGCACTGCGCATCCTCAACGAAGGCGGCGGCGACTGCGCCACGCTGGACGCGATCATGCGCGACGCCGGCGGCTTCCGCATGGGCCCGTTCGAGCTGATGGACATGATCGGCCACGACGTCAATTTCGCCGTGACGCGCTCGGTGTGGAACGCCTTCTACAACGATGCGCGCTTCACCCCCTCGCTGATCCAGCAGGAGCTGGTCGACGCCGGCTTCTACGGTCGCAAGTCGGGCCGTGGCTTCTACGACTACCGCGAAGGCGCGGCGCGCCCCGCGCCGCACGTGGCGGTGACGCAGAACGCGCCCGACGAGATCGTGCTGCACGGCCATTCGGCCGCCGTGCATGCGCTCGCCGACCGCCTCTTCGAACGCAACATCCCGCACACCTGGGGCGAAGCCAACGATGGCCGCATCGCCGAAGTCGGTGGCGCGGTGATCCTCGTCACCGACGGTCGCACCGCCACGCAACGTGCCACCGAGACGGGCATCGCCAACGTGGTGCTGATCGACCTTGCGCTGGATTACGCCACCGCCAGCCGCATCGCGGTCGGCGCCGCGATCAACTGCTTCGCCCCCGCGGTCGGCGCCGCGATCAGCCTGCTGCAGGCAGCCGGCTTCGAGGTCTGCCGCCTGGGCGACACGCCCGGACTGGCGGTGATGCGCACCGTCGCGATGCTCGCCAACGAGGCGGCCGACGCGGTCAACCAGGGCGTATGCGACGCCGTCGGCGCCGATGCGGCCATGAAGCTCGGCGTCAACTACCCGCGCGGACCGCTGGAATGGGCCGACCGCGTCGGCCTGCCGACAATCTGCACCGTCCTCTCCAACCTCGCCGGCTTCTACGGCGAAGACCGCTATCGCGTGTCGCCGCTGATCCAGCAGCGCGTATTCGCCGGAAAGAAGATCCATGACTGACACCCAGCCCATCCCCACCGATCCGCAGGCGCTGGCCGAAGCCGTCGGCGCGGCCATGTGGTCGCGAGACCGCACTGCCCAGGCACTCGGCATGCGCATCGAGCACGTCGGCCCCGGTCGCGCCACGGTGAGCATGACGGTGCGCGGCGACATGGTGAACAGCCACCACATCTGCCACGGCGGCCTCATCTTCACCTTGGCCGACACCGCCTTCGCCTACGCCTGCAACGCCTACAATCGCAACACCGTGGCCTCCGGATGCAGCATCGACTTCGTCGCCACCGGGCGCGAGGGCGACACCCTGCAGGCCGAGGCTGTGGAGCGCACGCTGGCCGGCCGCACCGGCGTCTATGACGTCGCCGTGCGCGACAGCGCAGGCAAAACCATCGCCCTGTTCCGGGGCAAGAGCTACCGTATCTCCGGCGAGGTGATCGCCGGACTCGCCGCAGAGAACGCCTAGACGGGTCCGCGCGGCCCCACGCACACCTAGAGAAAGACAGAGGAGACCACACCATGCCCGTGAAGAGCCCCCGCCCCGGCGATCTCGAGCCGATCGAGACCGCCAGCCGCGACGAGATTTCCGCCCTGCAGCTGCAGCGCCTGCAGTGGTCGGTGCGCCACACCTACGACAACGTCGCACCCTACCGCAAGCGCTGCGAGGAAGCGGGCGTGCACCCCGACGACCTCAAGTCGCTGGCCGACCTCGCCAAGTTCCCCTTCATGACGAAGACGGACCTGCGCGACAACTACCCCTTCGGCCTCTTCGCCGTGCCGCGCGAAAAGGTCGCCCGCCTGCACGCCTCCAGCGGCACCACCGGCAAGTCGGTCGTGGTCGGCTACACCAGGCGCGACCTCGAAAACTGGGCCGACGTGGTCGCGCGCTCGCTGCGCGCGGCCGGCGTGCGTGCCGGCGACATGGTGCACAACGCCTACGGCTACGGCATGTTCACCGGCGGCCTCGGCGCCCACTACGGCATCGAGCGCGCCGGCTGCACCGCGGTGCCGATGTCCGGCGGCCAGACCGAGAAGCAGGTGCAGCAGATCATGGACTTCCGCCCCGATGCGATCATGGTGACGCCGTCCTACTCGCTGGTGATCGCCGAGGAGTTCGAGCGTCTCAACATCAAACCCGAGGACATCTCGCTCAAGATCGGCATCTTCGGCGCCGAACCCTGGGGAGAAGGCATGCGCGCCGAGATCGAGCGCAAGCTCGGCATCGACGCCATCGACATCT
>JBEOKH010000208.1:0-4673 GCA_040275625.1 Thauera sp.
GCTTTCGCCGGGGCGCTCGCCGCGATGCTGGTGGTGTTCGGTCTCGCCCACGGCGATGGTAGCTGGACGCAGACGCGGCTCTTGCTCACCGGGGTGATCGTCGCCGCCGGCTGCGGCGCGGCGGTGTCGCTGATGCTGGTGCTGGCGCCCGACACACGGGTGATGTCGATGCTGTTCTGGATGATGGGCGACGCCAGCGCGGCGGCGCGGCCGTGGCCGGCGCTGCTGCTGCTGGGGCTGGCGCTGGGCGCGGTGATGCCGTTTGCGCGCGACCTCAACGTGCTCGCGCGCGGCGAACTCAGCGCGCGCGCGCTGGGCGTGCGCGTGAGCCATCTGCGCGCTGCGCTGTATGTGCTCGCCTCGCTGCTCACCGCGAGCGCGGTGACGCTGGTGGGTTCGGTCGGCTTCGTCGGCCTGATCGTGCCGCATCTGGTGCGCCTGGTGCTCGGCAACGACCAGCGCGTGCTGATCCCCGCCGCGGCGCTCGCCGGCGGCACCCTGCTGACCCTGGCCGACACCGCGGCGCGCACGGTGATGGCGCCGCAGCAGTTGCCGGTGGGCGTGCTCACCGCACTGATCGGCGTGCCGGTGTTCCTGTTCCTGTTGTCGCGCAGCCCGCGCAGCGCACGATGAACGCCGCCGCGCGCCGCCTTCCGGTCGATGATGCGCCCCTGCTCGAGGCCGAGCGCCTCGCGCTGCAGGTGGGCGAGCGCTGGCTGTGCTGCGAGTTCAGCCTCAGCCTGGCCGCGGGCGAGTGCCTGGTGCTGCTCGGTCCCAACGGCGCGGGCAAGACCACGCTGCTGCACACGCTCGCCGGCCTGCGCGCGCCCAGCGTCGGTCAGGTGCGCATCGGCGGCCTGCCCTACGCGGCGTGGCCGGCGCTGGAGGCGGCGCGTTTCCGTGGCCTGCTCACCCAGCAGCAGCCCGACCCCTTCGCCGCCGGCGTGCTCGAGACGGTGCTGGTCGGCCGTCATCCGCATCTCGGGCGCTGGGGCTGGGAAGGGGCGGAGGACGTGGCGATCGCGCGCCGGGCGCTGGAGGCGGTGGGCCTGGCCGATTTCGCCCAGCGCGACGTGCAGACGCTATCCGGTGGCGAGCGCCAGCGCGTGGCGATCGCGACCCTGCTGACCCAGGCGCCGCGCCTGTTCCTGCTCGACGAGCCGCTCAACCACCTCGATCTGCATCACCAGATCGCTGCCCTCGACCTCTTCCAGCGCCTGGTGCGCGAGGACGGGGCGGGGCGCGGCAGCGTGCTGGTGCTGCACGACATCAACCTCGCCGCGCGCTACGCCGACCACGTCATCCTGCTCGACGGCCGCGGTGGCGTGATCGCCGGCGACCGCGACGCCGTGCTGTGCGCCGAGCTGCTCAGCCAGGCCTTCGGCCACCCCTTGCAACGGATCGAGCATGGCGGGCGGGCGGTGTTCCTGCCGGATTGATCCAGGGGTGGCGGGGGGCAGGGACGGGCGCTGTGGTGTGTGGCAGCCGCAAGAGCTCGCGGCTGCCGCCGCTCCTACAGGCAACCCCCGGCCATTGCGGGTTCCGGAGGCGTGGCGGGTTACGGGGCGCGGCGGGTTACGGGGCGCGGCGGGTTACGGGGCGCGGCGGGTTACGGGGGCGTAGCGGGTTCCGGGGGCGTGGCGGATTCCGGGGGCGCGGCGGATTCCGGGGGCGCGGCGGATTCCGGGACGTGGTGGCTTTTGTAGGAGCGGCGGAAGCCGCGAACTTTTTCTGCTGCGCATAAAGCGCACCCCTTCCAACGGATCCCACGCGCGGCTTTTCCGGCCCGATCGATCATCCACATCAAAGAGGCTGCACATGACCCACGACACTGACCGCGACACCCGCCACAACGCCCGCATGGTGCGCAAGAAGGACGCTGTCGACGATAGGATCTCCGCCGCGCAGGCCGAGCGTGGCGTGCTGCTGGTCAACATCGGCAACGGCAAGGGCAAGTCGAGCGCGGGTTTCGGCCTGCTGGCGCGCGCGCTCGGCCACGGCATGCAGGCGGGCGTGGTGCAGTTCATCAAGGGGCGCTCGGACACCGGCGAGGAGGCCTTTTTCCGCACCCAGCCGGGCGTCACCTGGCACGTGATGGGCGAGGGCTTCACCTGGGAGACGCAGGACCGCGCGCGCGACGTCGTCGCCGCCGAAGCCGCCTGGGCGGTGGCACGTGAAATGCTTCAGAATCCGGCCCTGGGCCTCGTGGTGCTGGACGAGTTGAACATCGCACTCAAGTACCAGTATCTGGATCTTGAGCGGGTGCTCGCCGAGCTGCGCGCCCGACCGCCGATGCAGCACGTGGTGGTCACCGGCCGTGGCGCGCCGCCTGCGCTGGTCGAGGCCGCCGACACCGTCACCGACATGACGCCGGTCAAGCACGCCTTCGCCGCGGGGGTGAAGGCCATGCCCGGCATGGAGTGGTAAGCATGGCAGTTCCCGATCTTGCGGTTCATCGTCCCGGCCCGCTGCCGGGCTGTGTCTATCTGGTGGGCGCCGGACCCGGCGACCCGGAGCTGCTCACGCTGCGCGGCGCACGCCTGGTGGCGGGCGCGGACGTGATCGTCTACGACAACCTGGTCGCGCCGGCCA
Source organism: Thauera sp. (assembly GCA_040275625.1). Lineage (GTDB taxonomy): Bacteria > Pseudomonadota > Gammaproteobacteria > Burkholderiales > Rhodocyclaceae > Thauera. The sequence goes on from JBEOKH010000208.1 coordinate 2,593, forward strand.
TCCTGGAGCTGGCGCCGCTCGAGGCCGAGCGCATCTACGTCGGCAAGAAGGCCGCAGACCATTCGCTGCCGCAGGACGAGATCAATCAGTTGCTGCTCAGGCTGGCGAAGGAAAACAAGCGCGTGGTGCGCCTGAAGGGCGGCGACCCCTTCATCTTCGGCCGTGGTGGCGAGGAGATGGAGCTGCTGGTCGAGGCTGGCGTGCACGTCGAGGTGATCCCCGGCGTGACCGCGGCGGCGGGCGTTTCCGCCTACGCGGGCATTCCGCTCACCCACCGCGAGCACGCCCAGTCGGTGGTGTTCGCCACCGGCTTCCTCAAGGAAGGCAAAATCGACCTCGACTGGCCGATGCTGGCGCGCCCGCACCAGACCGTGGTGATCTACATGGGCATCTCGCGCCTGGCCGACATCTGCGCGCAGCTTGTCGCTCACGGCCTGCCGGCCAGCACGCCCGCCGGCGTCATCGAGCGCGGCACCACCCACGCCCAGCGCGTGGTGGTGGCCGACCTCGCCACCTTGCCGCAGCGCGTGCTCGACGAAGGCGTGCGCCCGCCCTCGCTGACCGTGATCGGCACCGTGGTCGGGCTGTACCCCAAGCTGGCCTGGTTCGAGCCGCAGGACCAACCCACGGCCTCGCCGCTGCCGCACGCCGGCTGTGCAGTGGTGCACGGGAAGGACGCCGATTGAGTGCGGCGGCGGTGACGGCGGACGCGATGTGGTGCGCGGGTAGCCCTGTGGTGGGCGAGCGGCCCGCCTGTGCGGTCGCGCAGGGTGAGGGCGATGGCGCCGCAGCGGCGGTGTGTCCGGCGCTTTTCGTCGCGGCGCCGGCTTCCGGCCAGGGCAAGACCACCGTCACCGCGGCGCTCGCCCGCCTGCACACCCGGCTCGGACGGCGGGTGCGGGTGTTCAAGTGCGGGCCGGATTTTCTCGATCCGCAGATCCACGCGGTGGCGAGCGGCGCGCCGGTGCACAACGTCGACCTCGGCATGTGTGGCGAGGCGGACATCGCCTGGCGCCTGCATGCGGCGGCGCGCACCGCCGACCTGATCCTGGTCGAAGGCGTGATGGGCCTCTACGACGGCGCGCCTTCTGGCGCCGATATCGCGCGTCGCTTCGGCATCCCGGTGATGGCGGTGATCGATGCGCGCGCGATGGCGCAGACCTTCGGCGCGCTGGCCCATGGTCTGGCGCACTACCAGCCCGGGCTGCCGTTCGCCGGCGTGCTCGCCAACCACGTCGGCAGTGCGCGCCACGCCGACATGCTGCGTGCGTCGCTGCCTGCCGGCATGCGCTGGTTCGGCGCGGTGATGCGGGATGCGGACGCGGCCTTGCCCGAGCGTCATCTCGGTCTCTTGCAGGCGGCGGAGATCGTCGATCTCGGCGCGCGCCTCGACCGTCTCGCCGACCATCTGCAGCAGACGGGGGCCGCGGCGCTACCGCCGGCGGTGGCGTTCCCGGCGGTGGCTGCGCCGACGGTTCCGCCCCTGCTCGCCGGGAAGAAGATCGCGATCGCGCGCGACGCTGCGTATGGCTTCATCTACCCGGCCAACCTCGACACCTTGCGTGCGCTGGGCGCGGAGCTGGCGTTCTTCTCCCCGCTTGGCGGCGAGACGCTGGCGGCTGACAGCGCTGCGCTGTGGTTGCCGGGCGGCTATCCGGAACTGCATGGTGTTGCGCTGGCGGCCAATGCGCGCTTGTGGACCGATGTGCGCGCCCATGTCGTGGCCGGGCGACCCTTGCTCGCCGAGTGCGGCGGCATGATGAGCCTGCTCGACGCGGTGGTCGACACGGCCGGTGTCGAGCACGCCTTCGCCGGCGTGCTGCCGGGCCGCGCGCTGATGCAGAAGCGCCTGGCCGCGCTCGGCATGCAGCAGCTGGACCTGCCGCAGGGTAGCGTCAGCGGCCACACCTTCCATTACTCCAGTACCGAGACCGCGCTGGCACCCTGGCTGCGCGCGCGGCGCCCGGATGGCGGCGAGGGCGAGGCGGTGTACCGGCTCGGCCCGGTGATCGCCTCCTACGTCCACCTCTGGTTTCCCTCCAACCCCGCCGCAATCGCCGCCTTGCTGGGCGCCAGATCGG
>JBEOKH010000209.1:0-5018 GCA_040275625.1 Thauera sp.
CTTCCTTTCGATACTCTTGAAAGGAGCCCTCAGCGGCAACCAAGCGCTCGCGAAGCTGCGCAAGCTCTACTGCCTGGCGCTGCGACTCGGCCTGCTTCTCAGCCAACTGCGCTTTAAGCGTATCGCGCTCGCCGTTCATCTGCTCAAGGCTGGCCTCCAGATCGTCGACGGTCTGCGCCGCATCGGCGAGCTCGAGTTCGGCTTGGGCACGCTGCGCGTCCGCAGAACGGATCACCTCCGCCACTCGCCGCTCTGCGGCTTTCACCGCCCGGTTGTTGAGATCGACCGCCAACTCGGAAACGCGTCGGCTGAGCGCGTCGGCGACCTGAGCGACAGTCTCGGCAACCTCAATCGGCAACTCAGCAACCGGCTCGGCCTCCGCGATCCGCTTGCTGGCCACGTGCTCTTCCCAAACCTGCCGCAGACGCCGCACGTTGCCGCCACCGACCTCCTTCCGAAGCGCGAAAACAGTGACTTTGCTGCCCGTGGCTTCGATAGCCTCACCGGCAGCGATGATGGCTTCAGCGGTGTACTCAGCAGGACGCATGATGGAATCTCCTCGATATAAGACGCACCTTATCACAAATAAACTAACTAATAAACGAACATACTAATAAATTAAAACCTGAAGGACCTTAGCTTCCTGGCGACGGGGATAAACGGCGGCTCATGGCGCACGAAGTCGGTTTCCTTATCTGGCAGCAGTCCCGAGAGGAATCGGGTCGAACGGAGAGGACCTCGAAGGCCAGGCCCTGACTGATGTGGCAACGAGGGGACTGAGCCAATAAGCGAGTGGTTGAATCAGCCCCCCTCGTTCCTCACGTTGCCGACCGCCTTCCCCACCGGATACACCGCGAGCACCGCCTCGGGACACGGCCTCACCAGCGCCTGCACCTGGTCGGCCGCAGTCGCGCCGTTCAGCCACGCCCAGCAATCCCCCGGCGCCAGGATCACCGGCATGCGGTCGTGCAGCGGCCGCATCGCCGCGTTGGCCTCGGTGGTGACGATCGTGAACGTGTCGAGCTCCTCGCCGTCGGCGGGACCCGTCCAGCGCTCCCACAGCCCGGCGAGCGCGAAGAACTCGCCCTCGACCGGGTAGATGTAAAACGGCTGCTTGCCCCCGGCGAGCTGCTGCCACTCGTAGAAGCCGTTCGCCGGCACGATGCAGCGTCGGCGGCGGAACGCCGCCCGGAACGAAGGCTTCTCGGCGACCGACTCGCCGCGCGCGTTGATCAACCTGGTGGCGATCGCCTCATCCTTCGCCCACGATGGCACCAGACCCCAGCGCAGGCGGTGGATCACCCGCTCGCCGGTGGGCCGCTGGCGTACCACGGGCAGCCACTGCATCGGCGCCGCGTTCCAGCGCGGCTCGAAGTCGAAGCTTTCGGGTGTCGCGTCGAAGGCCTCGCGCAGGTGCGAGACCGGACCGTAAAGCGCATCCACAGCGTCCGCACATTGCCGTTTTTCTCCAGATCGGGGCAGAACAAGCAGTCGTATCACCAGCCGCCGTCTCAGATCGGCGGCCGATCGCAGCAGCTCACGAAACGGGGAAAAACGTACGCTAGGCCTCGGTATCGATCGCCGCCCCAAACCGACCGCGTTGGGTGACAATAGACTGTCTTTTTTTACAGTCACAGCATGCACGTCAGAGTCGTCGAATTGATGGTGGCCGGAGTGCGACGCCCGCGCGAGGCGTGCCTGGCCGACCCCGGCATCACCGGCACCCTGAGCATAGGCGACATTCCGATCGGAACCGCCGAGAAGCGGCCGCTGCACGCCGCGCAACTTTGGGAACGATGGGGAACCTCGGCCAAGCGCGGCCTGCTGCCGCCGCTGTTCGACGTCCAGGTGCTGCGGATCACGCCGCGCGGACTGCTGCTACGCGGGTTCCAGGTGAGCACGAAGAACGGGCAAGCAGCCACCCAGTACGCACAAGAATGGTGGGCCGTGCCGATCGACAAGCCATAAGAGGATGGCGGCTCAGACAGGCTCGATCAGCCCCGCCCCCTCGTTCCTCACGTTGCCGACCGCCCTGCCCACCGGATAAACCGCCAGCGCCGCCTCGGGACACGGCCTCACCAGCGCCTGCACCTGGTCGGCCGCAGTCGCCCCGTTTAACCACGCCCAGTAATCCCCCGGCGCCAGGATCACCGGCATGCGGTCGTGCAGCGGCCGCATCGCCGCGTTGGCCTCGGTGGTGACGATCGTGAACGTGTCGAGCTCCTCGCCGTCGGCCGGTCGCGTCCACCGCTCCCACAGCCCCGCCAGCGCGAAGAACTCGCCCCCGACCGGATGGATGTAGAACGGCTGCTTGCCGCCGGCGACTTGCTGCCACTCGTAGAAGCCGTTGGCCGGCACGATGCAGCGTCGGCGGCGGAACGCCGCCCGGAACGAAGGCTTCTCGGCGACCGACTCGCCGCGCGCGTTGATCAACCTGGTGGCGATCGCCTCGTCCTTCGACCACGACGGCACGAGGCCCCAGCGCAGACGGTGAATCACCCGCTCACCGTTCGGCCGCTGCCGCACCACGGGCAGCCACTGCATCGGCGCCGCGTTCCAGCGCGGCTCGAAGTCGAAACCTTCGGGTGTCGCTTCGAAGGCCTCGCGCAGGCGCGAGACCGGACCGTAGAGGGCGTAACGACCGCACATGCGCGCGCCCTCCTCGGCTGCCTCAGTGCAGGGTGCCGGAAGGCCCGCCCTCGCCTTCCTTCACCGGCAGCAGATCCGTGAACCGCCCCTGCACCTCGGTGTAGTGCCGGAACTCCGGCACCCCGATCGTGCGCTTTTTCTTGCTGATGCCCTTCGGCCTGACCGGCACCTGGGCGACCCACACGCCGTGGCGGGTCTCGAGCGACAGGCTCACCACGTCGATCCGCCAGCTCGCCGGGCAGTCGGCCAGCGAGCCGTACTCGTCGAGGATCTCCTCGTAGCGGGCAACCTTGTCGGCGCGCAGGCTGTAGGCCTCCATCAGCACGAAGACGAAGTCGGCGTCGAGCTGCTCGGCGAGCATCTTCACCGCGCGCGCCGCTGCGTCCTTGTCGGCCGGCGAGCGCATGACGAGCGCCGTGGGGATCGTGGCCCCGGTGGTGAAGTTTCCGACGAAGGCCATCGGCACGAGTTCCTCGCCCTGCTCGAGGAGCTCGCGCGCCTTGTCGATGAGCGGCGCGATCGCCGCCCGGTAGCGTTCGGGGAGCTGGCTCATGTCGGGATCCTCGCCGGGTTCAGCGCTCGCGGCGCATCTTCACCGCCGCCTCGTACTCGCGATCGAGCCCGGTCCCGGCGTCGCCCTTCGGGTCGAACATCCGGAAACCCACATGCATGTACGCCAGCAGCGCCAGGCCGGAGAACTCGCCCTCGAGGTTCTGCAGCGTGTAGCGCACCGCCGGCTTGTTGATCTCGAGTCCGTTGCGGCCGAGCAGCGCGATCTCCATCACGATCTGCCCGACCTTCGCCTGGTCGAGCTTGGCGAAGCGGTCGAGCGCGGCCTGCATGTACATCACCGCGTCCATGCGCAGGCCGCCGTCGACCGCCGCGCGCAGCTCGTCGTGACCGATGCGCGTGAGCGCCTCCTCGGCGATCTCGCCGGCCTGGTGATCGGGGAAGCGCTTGAGCACTGCCTTGTACTGCTCGGCGGCCTCCTTCACATGCGTCGGCCCGAGCTCCTCCAGGCACTGCGCGAGCCCGAGCTGCGCCCCCGGATCGGCCGGCGCCAGGCTCGCCGCCTGGCGGAAGAACGGCAGCGCCTCGGCCGCCCGGCGGGACCGCATCAGCACCGCCGCCAGGTTGCGCTTGGCGAAGGCGTTCTCCGGCTCGACCTTGACCGCGTCGCGCAACGCATTGACCGCCTCGTCGGCGCGCCCGGTGCGCGCGAACGCCACCCCGAGCGCGATCATGGCGTTCGCGTGCGCGGGGTCGAGCTCGACCGCCCGCAGCAGCGGCGCCACCGCCTCCGCCGGCCGGCCCAGCTCGGACAGGCACAGCCCGTGGCTGTAGGCGATCTCGGCGTCGTCCAGCATGCCGTCGAGCGCCTCGAGCACCGGCAGCGCATCCTCCAGGAAGCCGTTTTGCAGCAGCCCCAGCACATAGGCCTTTGGCTCGACCCCACGCTCTGGGACCGCGACCACGCGCACGAACGCATCATCGACCCCCACCACGGCCTGCCAGCCGCGCGCCGCGTAGTCGAGCGCGTAGCGCCCGATCACCGCCTGCTCGAACTCGGCCGTGCCGCGCGGCGGCAGGCCCGCTGGGTCGAGGTCGTCGAGCGGGATCTGGAAGATTTCGGGGGCTTGGCGGGTGGTCATGACGATTCAATCAACAGGCGACGGGAACTCGGTGGCGGATTGTCGCACAGGAGGGCCAAGCCTTCCGGCCCGACCGGCCATCTGCAATCCCTGCCCTCCATCTACAGGGTAACTGCCTCAGGAATAGGCAAGCATGTAGATCTGGCTTGCCACTTGGGCTGCCATCGCTTATCCACAGGATATCCCCCATCCCTTTCCCCAGTGCCTGGGGACAACCAGCGTGTCGATACCGACTGATCGGCCCCGCTCTCGGGACCCGCATGGTGCTTGCCATCGCGCTGCGCTTCATCGGGCGCCGTGTGCGTCTTGGTCTACCCGCCCCTGCGGGCGGCGCGCCCTGCTAACGGGCACCACCGTCACTGCAGAAATGGCCCGATCATTGTGTATTTTGTCCTGCGGGCCAATTCTCGGATGGCGCCACGACCGGCAGAATGCCGTCACGAAATCATCGAGGGCGCTGGAATTCAACCCCTCCGCGCAAAGGCCCTACCCCCGCCGCCCCCGCCCCCAACCCCGCCTGAAGGAATGCCATGAACCTGCTCGCCCATCTCCGAAACCTGACCCTCACCGCCGGCATCCTCTCGCTGGCCGCGTGTGCCGGTGCGCCGCGCGAAAACGTGACCGCCACCAAGGCGAACGACGCCACGCCGCCGATGGTGCAATTCCAGCAGGTCCGCAACGCGACCATCCGGCTTCAGTACGCCGGCACCACCTTCC
>JBEOKH010000210.1:0-1578 GCA_040275625.1 Thauera sp.
CCCTGCATGACCTGCGCAACGGCCAGTTGCGCCGCTGCAAGGCCATGGGCTTCGGTGAGGAGGAGCTGGATGCGCTGAAGCACCCAGAACTCGTGAGCATGCTGGTGAATGCCACGGTGTCGTGGTGTTCGGTGTCGGTGAACCGGGAAGTGTTGAAGCGGCTGCTGAGCCAGGTGCACGACGTGGAGCGGGAGATCGCCACGGTGGACCGCATGCTGCGCCTGGGGGCGAGCACGGAGATGGTCAGCAAGTTCTACGGCCTCACGCATCAGGAAGTGGCGCTGCGCCGCGACATCCTCGGGCTGCCCAAGCGTAAGGGTCGGCATCCGGTGCTCGACGAGGCGCAGGACGTGGCCCTGTGGGAACGCTGGAAGGCCGGCATCACGGAGCGGCACATCGCACTGAACGACGACATGGCGATGCTGGCGCTGACCATGGACCTGGCCGAGGCCATGACCCTGCCCATGTCGGTGATCTGGTCGGCGATACGGAACTGGGTCGACCAGGGGCTGGTGTAGGTCATGACGACGGGCGACGCTCCACGGCGTGATGGCCCGGTTGCGCTGTCGGCGTTGTTCGACGAGGCGCTGCGGCACCTTGAGCCGAAGGAACCGGCGCAGGGCACGGCGCCGAGCCAGGACGGCTTTCTCTACAGCGGCAACCGGCACGAGAGCGTGCCGCGCGCGTTGTTCCTCGACCGGCGCCTGACGCCGCTGGAGCGCAATGCCTGGCAGGTGTTCCGCCTGCAGCTCAACGACGACGGCGTGACCGCCTTTCCCACCTACGACCAGCTCCGCCCATATCTGGCGTCCATGCCCTGTGCGGCGCAAGCCTCGCACGAGACCGTGGCGCGCGCCTTGACGCTGCTGCGGCTGACGCGCTGGCTCAGCCTGGTGCGGCGGCGGCGCGATCCCAAGACCGGCCGTATCCAAGGCAACCTCTACGTGCTGCACGACGAACCGCTGTCACCCTTCGAGGCGATGCAGCTCGACCCGGACTACCTGGGCCTGGTGAGCCAGGCGCTCACGCACGCGGCGAAGGCGGTGCAGGTCGTGGGCATGAACACGCTGCGGGAGATCGCCGAAGACCCGCTGCTCAGCGGGCGCACACTGCCGACCCGTCTGCAAGTGCTGGCGCAGCGCATGGCGCGGCATGGCTGGACGACGCCAGGTTATCCACAGGAGGGTGCGGACCACGAATCCGAAGAAGGCCAGGAAGCCCTTCTTCGGAATGCTGCGCGCCCGTCTTCGGAATCCGAAGCAGGGCCGAAACCCGCGCCGGACAGCTCTCTTCGGATTCCGAAGGAGGACCGTACAGTACGTAATGATCGTATAAATGAAGTACGTACAGTACCGCGCGCGAGGGCCTTGCAGAACCTGCGACTGCCCGAGCGTTTCCTGCGCTTGAAGGACGAGCAGCAGGCCGGCGCGCTGGTGGCGCTGCAGCAGGTGGACGAGGCGCAGCGGCAGGCCGTTCTCGACGAGTGGGCGGCACGCTGCCACAACAGCGCGGTGCGCAACCCGGCCGGCTACCTGTTCGGCATCATCCAGAAGGCGATCCGCGGGGAGTTCAAGGCCT
>JBEOKH010000211.1:0-9176 GCA_040275625.1 Thauera sp.
GGTATCCAGCACCCACTCCACCATCGGCCAGGCCATGATCGGGAAACCGGGCGTGAAGTAGTGCTCGCGGATCGAGAAGCCGGGGATCCGGTTGAAGCTGTTGGGAATGATCTCGCTGCCCACCGGATACACGCCCATCTGCAGGCGCTCCGGGGTGATCTCGGCACCGAAGCGGGCGCGGATCTCGGCCTCGGCCTCGGGATGCAGCGCAAGCTCCAGGCCGAGCGCCGCGCCCGCTGCCTCGCGCGTGCGATCGTCGGGGGTGGCGCCGATGCCGCCGAAGCTGAACACCACGTCGCCGGTGGCGAAGGTCTGGCGCAGGGTCTCGGTGAGGCCGACGAAATCGTCACCCGCGTAGCGCGCCCACGACAGTTTGAGGCCGCGTGCGGCGAGCAGCTCGATGAGCCTGGCGAGGTGTTTGTCGCTGCGGCGGCCGGAGAGGATCTCGTCGCCGATGATGAGGGCACCGAAGTTCATGGCAGCTTCCGCTGGTCCGCACCCAGGTCGGCATCGAGCACGGTGATACCGTACTTGAGCCGGTGCCGGCGCAAGGTTTCCAGCATGTAATGGACGAAGGCGAGGCCCGCGAAGGCCGGTGCGACGAGATTGATCACCGGTACGTAAGCGAGCAGCGCACTGCCGCCGCCGAGCAGAAGCATCTGCGGCCGCCAGTCGTCACGCAGGCGAGCCAGTTCGGCCTTGTCGGCGTGGAACATCAGGGCGTCGTAGCCAAACGCGCGCTGGTTGAGCCAGCCGGTGAGCGCGACCGAGATCAGCAGACCAGCGCCGGGGATCAGCCACAGGGGCAGCGAGACCACGAGCGCGATCAGGAACAACACGACGGCGACGATGGAGTTGAACACACTGCCGAGGTTGGAGCCGCCGCGGCGCTGCTCGACGTCGGCATAGTCGCTCCGTGCGACGCGCTCGAGCATCATCGGCAGCGCAACGGTCGCCACCAGCATCGCAGCGGTGACATACACCAGCGGCACCACGAGCAGCGCGGTGGCGATCTGAATCAGCACCAGCACGATCGCCGCGGTGGTCTCCGAGGCCGACACCCAGCCGCCGATCCACGACCAGCCGCTGACCATCGCGTAGAGCCATTCGGTGACCGGCGTCCACGAATACACCGCCACCCCGGCCCAGATCGCAACCGCGAGCAGGCCGGGCCACAGCAGGTGCCAGAAGATGTCGCGCCGCATCAGGCTGCGGCTGGCGCGCGCAACGGCGACGAGGATGTCTTTCATCGGTCGTCCCCGGTTCAGCGCGGCATTCCGGGCAGGCCGCCCGGCATCATGCCCTTCATCGCCCGCATCATCTTGTTCATGCCTCCCTTGGAGAATTGCTTCATGACCTTCTGCGTCTGCTCGAACTGGCTGAGCAGACGGTTGACCTCCTGCACCGTGACCCCGGCGCCCGCGGCGATGCGGCGCTTGCGGCTGGCCTTGAGGAGCTCGGGCTTCGCACGCTCGAGCGGCGTCATCGAGTTGATGATGCCTTCGATGCGGCCGATCGTCTTCTCCTCGGCCCCGCCCTGCAGCTTGCCCGCGGCCTGCGCGAACTGCGCCGGCAGCTTGTCCATCATCGACGACAGACCACCCATCTTGCGCATCTGAGCGATCTGCTCCTTGAAATCGTTGAGATCGAAGCCCTTGCCGGTCTTGAGCTTCTGCGCGAAGGCCTTGGCCTTTTCCTCGTCCACACCGCGACGCGCCTCCTCGACCAGGCCGAGGATGTCGCCCATGCCGAGAATGCGGCTGGCCATGCGATCGGGGTGGAAGGGCTCGAGCCCGGAGAGCTTCTCGCCGATGCCGGCGAACTTGAGCGGCTTGCCGGTGACGTGGCGCACCGACAGCGCCGCTCCACCGCGCGAGTCGCCATCGAGCTTGGTGAGCACGATGCCGGTGAGCGGCAGCGCCTCGTTGAAGGCGCGCGCGGTGTTGACCGCGTCCTGGCCGAGCATCGCGTCGACCACGAACAGGGTCTCGATCGGCTTGACCGCGGCATGCAGGGCCTGGATCTCGGCCATCATGGCCTCGTCTACGGCGAGGCGGCCGGCGGTGTCGACCAGCAGCACGTCGATATGGTGCTTGCGCGCGTAATCCAGCGCGGCGAGCGCGATGTCGACCGGTTTCTGCGCCGTCTCCGAGGGGAAGAACCCGACCCCGGCCTGCGCCGCCACCGTCTTCAACTGCTCGATCGCCGCCGGGCGATAGACGTCGGTGGACACCACCAGCACCTTCTTCTTCTGCTGCTCGTGCAAAAGCTTGGCGAGCTTGCCGGTAGTGGTGGTCTTGCCAGCGCCCTGCAGGCCCGCCATCAGCACCACCGCGGGCGGCTGGGTGGACAGGTCGAGGCCCTCGTGGGCGCCGCCCATCAGCGCCTTGAGCTCGTCGTGCACCACGCCGACCAGGGCCTGGCCAGGGGTCAGCGAGGCAATCACTTCCTGGCCGACCGCCTTCTCCTTGACCCTGGCGACGAAGTCCTTGACGACCGGCAGCGCAACGTCGGCTTCGAGGAGCGCCATGCGCACCTCGCGCATCGCCTCCTGGATGTTTTCTTCCGTGAGGCGGGCCTGGCCGCGCAGGGTCTTGACGACTTTGGACAGGCGTTGAGTCAGATTGTCGAGCATGTTCGGGCAGGCCTTGGGCGCGTGACTTGGAGTAAACTGCGGCTACGTATGCGCACAATTCTACTTCATCTGGTTCCTGCCTCGCTTTATGCCGGCCTGGGCGTCTTCTTCTGGCGCACCTGCATGATGGGCGCTTCGTCGCTGCAGCCGCGCCGCGAGTGCATGAGCACCCGCGAGCGCCTTCTGCTGCTGGCGGCGATCGTCGCCCACGGCGCCGCCCTGCACCTGGCGATCTTCCCGGGCAGCGAGATGCGTTTCGGCTTCGGCGTTGCGATCTCGCTGATGATCTGGCTGGCGGTGTGCTTCTACTGGGTCGAAACCCTCTATACCCGACTCGACGGCCTGCACGCCGCGGTGATGCCCGCGGGCGCGCTGGGCAGCCTGGTGCCGCTGCTGTTCCCCGGCGACCACGTGCTCGCCAATGCGACCTCTCCGGCGTTTCGCGCCCATTTCGTGGTGGCGATGCTGGCTTACAGCCTGTTCACGCTGGCGGCGCTGCACGCGATGCTGATGTCCGTGGCCGGGCGCCAGTTGCACAATGCCCGCTTCAGCCGGCTGCTCTCCGGCCTGCCGCCGCTGCTGACGATGGAAGCACTGCTGTTCCGCCTGATCGCGATCGCCTTCGTGCTGCTCACGCTGACGCTGGCGAGCGGTGTGCTGTTCTCCGAGGCCCTGTTCGGCCAGGCCTTCCGCGTCGATCACAAGACGGTGTTCGCCTTCGTTTCGTGGTTCCTGTTCGGCGGCCTGCTGGTCGGCCGGCGGCTGTGGGGCTGGCGCGGTCGGCTCGCACTGCGGTGGACGCTGGCCGGTTTCATCGCGCTGATGCTGGCTTACGTCGGCAGCCGCTTCGTCATCGAGGTCGTGCTGCACCGCGCCTGATTCCGGCACGGGCAGGAGGTTCGCGGCTTGACAGCACCCTGACCGACTCCAATACTCGGACCCCCTTCCCCACCCGCGCCCCTTGTGACGGACATCACCCTGACGCTGCAGCTCGTCGCCCTCGTCGTGCTGCTGGTCCTGTCGGCCTGCTTCTCGATGTCGGAGACGGTCATGATGGCGGCCAACCGCTATCGCCTGCGCTCGCTGGCCAGCCAGGGCAACCGCGGCGCCAGCCTCGCCCTCGATCTGCTCGCGCGCACCGACCGCCTGCTCGGCGTGATCCTGCTGTTCAACAACCTGGTCAACACGGCGGCGGCAACCCTGGTCAGCGTGATCACGCTCGAACTCTTCGGCGACGAGAGCTGGGTGCTCGGCGTGGCAACCCTGCTGGTGACCTTCGCGATCCTGGTATTCTCGGAGATCACGCCGAAGGTGATCGGTGCCAATCATGCCGACCGCCTCGCCCCCTTCGTCGCCTATCCGCTCACCGGGCTGCTGCGCGGCACCTACTTCGCGGTCTGGTTCATCAACCTGTTCTCGCGCGGGCTGCTCGCGCTGCTGCGCCTGCAGCCGAAGGAAGAGGCGAGCACGGCGCTGTCGGTCGAGGAGCTGCGCGCGATGGTCATCGACTCCGGCCAGTACATTCCGCACAAGCACCGCAGCATGCTGCTCAACCTGTTCGACCTCGAAAGCATCACCGTCGAGGACGTGATGACGCCGCGCGGTGCGATCGAAAGCATCGACCTGTCCGACCCCGAGGACACCATCCGCAGCCAGATCGCCACCAGTTTCCACACCCGGCTGGCGGTCCACGACGGCGACAGCGAGCATGTGATCGGCGTACTGCACCAGCGCAGGCTGCTTGGTGACACGCTCGAGGAGACATTCAGCGCCGAGCGCATTCGCGAGTTGCTCGCGCGCCCGTATTTCGTGCCGGCTGACACGCCGCTCTACTCGCAGATCCAGTTCTTCCAGGAGAACCAGCAACGGCTGGCCTTCGTCGTCGACGAATACGGCGAGATCCTCGGCCTGATCACGCTCGAGGACATCATCGAGGAGCTGATCGGGAAATTCACCACCAGCACCCCGGACGCCGGTGACCGCATGCACTGGAACGACGACGGCAGCGTGCTGATCGACGGCTCGGCCAACCTGCGCGCGCTCAACCGCCGCCTCGGTCTCGCGCTGCCCATCGACGGGCCGAAGACGCTCAACGGCCTGATCCTCGAACACCTGCAGGACATCCCCGAGAACGGCGTGTCGATGAAGATCGCCGACACCCCGATCGAAGTGGTTCAGACCCAGGACCGCATGGTGCGCACCGCGCGCATCTTCCGTCCTCTGGTCGCAGACCCCGACCAATGAGCCAGGGCGCCCCACAGGCGGCATCAGGCGTCTTTACAAGGTCCGATGCGGCGGGCAACATCGGCCGCAGTCCGGACACGAGCAAGGCATGGCGGCAACCTCAAAACCGGCCCTGAGCGGCTTTGCCAGGGCCCTGATCCAGCACGGGCACCTCAAGGAGGCGGACGCAGTCGCGTGCACCGTGCAGGCGGGCGAAGGCACTGCCGCCTTCATGCTCGAGGTGGCCAGTCGCGGCCTGATGAGTTGCGCCGCGATGGCGCGCTTCGCCGCCGAGACCTTCGGTTATCCGCTGTTCGACATCGCTGCTTTCGACCCGGCGACGTTCGCACGCGAGGCGGTCGATCGCAAGCTGCTCGCCAAGCACCAGGTGGCGCCACTGGCCAAGCGCCAGAATCGCATCACGCTCGCCACCGCAGACCCGTCCAACCTGCGCGCGCTCGACGAGATCCGCTTCCAGACCGGCCTCCAGCTCGAGTTGGTGATCGTCGAGGCGGACAAGCTCAAGCGCGTCGTCGACACCCTGTCCGAATCCGCCGCAGACACGCTCAAGGAGCTCACCGGCGAAGCGTTCGACATGGACCTGCTGCAGCAGGACAGCCCGTCCCAGCAGCGTGACGAGGAAGAGGCCAACGAGGTCGATGACGCCCCGGTCGTCAAGTTCATCCAGAAGGTGCTGATCGACGCGATCAACGAGGGCGCCTCCGACGTTCACTTCGAGCCTTACGAGAAGTTCTACCGTATCCGCGTGCGCACCGACGGCATCCTGCGCGACATCTCGCAGCCACCGCTGGTGCTCAAGGACAAGATCGCCGCGCGCATCAAGGTCATCTCGCGCCTCGACATCTCCGAGAAGCGCGTACCCCAGGACGGGCGCATGAAGCTGGTGCTGTCCAAGAACAAGGCGATCGACTTCCGCGTCTCCACGCTGCCCACGCTGCACGGCGAGAAGATCGTGATGCGTATCCTCGACCCGAGCTCGGCGATGCTCGGCATCGAGGCCCTCGGCTACGACCCCGACCAGAAGGAGGCGATGCTCGCCGCGGTCGGCCGCCCCTACGGCATGATCCTGGTCACCGGCCCCACCGGCTCGGGCAAGACCGTGTCGCTATACACCTGCCTCAACCTGCTCAACAAGCCGGGGGTGAACATTTCCACCGCCGAAGACCCGGCGGAAATCAATCTCCCCGGCATCAACCAGGTCAACGTCAATGACAAGGCGGGGCTGACCTTCTCCGCGGCGCTGCGCGCGTTCCTGCGCCAGGATCCGGACGTCATCATGGTGGGCGAGATCCGCGACCTGGAGACCGCGGAAATCTCCGTCAAGGCGGCGCAGACCGGCCACCTTGTCATGTCCACCCTGCATACCAACGACGCCCCGTCGACGCTCGAACGCCTCAAGAACATGGGCGTGGCGCCGTTCAATATTGCGTCATCGGTGATCCTGATCACGGCCCAGCGCCTCGCCCGCCGGCTATGCTCCTGCAAGCAGCCGGTGGACATCCCGGCCGAGGCCCTGCTCGAAGCGGGGTTCGGCGCCGAAGACCTCGACGGCAGCTGGCAGCCGATGGGGCCGACCGGCTGCGAACGCTGCAAGGGCAGCGGCTACAAGGGCCGCGTCGGCATCTATCAGGTCATGCCGATCAGCGAAGAGATTGCGCGCATCATCATGACCGGCGGCAACTCGATGGACATCGCCGCGCAGGCCGCACGCGAGGGCGTGCGCGATCTTCGCCAGTCGGGCCTGCGCAAGGTCAGACAGGGCATCACCTCGCTTGAAGAAGTGCTGGCGACGACCAACGAATAAAAGGACGTTCGATTTCATGGCGACTGCAAGCCGCGCGGCACGTGCCACCGGTCCCAAGGAGGACCTGTACAACTGGGAAGGCAAGGACAAGACCGGCAAGGTGGTCCGCGGCGAGATCCGCGCCACCGGCGACGCCATGGTGCAGGCCATGCTTCGCCGCCAGGGCATCCAGGTCAGCAAGGTCAAGAAGCAGAAGATGTCTCGCGGTGGCCGCATCTCGGACAAGGACATCGCCCTCTTCACCCGCCAGCTCGCCACCATGATGAAATCGGGCGTGCCGCTGCTACAGGCCTTCGACATTGCGATGAAAGGCTCGGCCAATCCGGCGCTGTCGCGCCTGCTCAACGACATCCGCACCGACGTCGAAACCGGCTCGAACCTGTCGCAGGCGTTCGCCAGGCATCCGGCCCATTTCGACAAGCTTTTCTGCAATCTGGTCGCCGCCGGCGAGCAGGCGGGCATCCTCGACAGCCTGCTCGACCGCATCGCCACCTACAAGGAGAAGATTCTTGCAATCAAGGGCAAGATCAAGTCCGCACTGTTCTACCCCACCGCGGTGGTGGTGGTAGCCGGCCTGGTGGTGTCGGTGATGATGCTGTTCGTGATCCCGGAATTCAAGACCGTGTTCGCCGGCTTTGGCGCCGAACTGCCGGCGCCGACGCTGCTGGTGATCGCGATGTCCGACGCCTTTGTCGCGTACTGGTATCTGATCTTCGGCGCGCTGATCGCCTCGGTCGTCGCAATCGCCTGGAGCTACAAGCGATCGAACGCGATGCAGATCGCGCTCGATCGCACGATCCTGCGCTTTCCGGTGATCGGCCCGATCATCCGCAAGGCCACGGTGGCGCGGTGGACGCGCACGCTGGCGACCATGTTCGCCGCCGGCGTGCCGCTGGTCGAGGCGCTCGATTCGGTGGGCGGCGCTGCGGGCAACCATGTCTACCTGGTCGCGACGCGCGAGATCCAGAGCGAAGTCAGCACCGGCACAAGCCTCACGATCGCGATGCAGAACGCCGAGGTGTTCCCGACCATGGTGGTGCAGATGGTGTCGATCGGCGAGGAATCCGGCCAGCTCGACGCGATGCTGTCCAAGGTCGCCGACTTCTTCGAGCAGGAAGTCGATGATGCGGTCGCCGGCCTCTCGCAACTGCTCGAGCCGCTGATCATGGTCTTCCTCGGCACCGTCATCGGCGGCCTGGTGGTAGCGATGTACCTGCCGATCTTCAAACTCGGCGCGATCATCTGATCCCATGATCGAGCTTCTCCGCGACCCGGTCGCCTTCACCATCCTCGCCGGCCTGCTCGGACTCTTCGTCGGCAGTTTTCTCAACGTGGTGATCCATCGCCTGCCGAAGATGATGGAGCGCGACTGGCACGCCCAGGCCGCCGAGCTGCGCGGCGAGGAAGCGCCCGCCGCCGAACGCTTCAACCTCGCCACGCCACGTTCGAGCTGCCCGCACTGCGGCCACCAGATCACCATGCTCGAGAACATCCCGCTGGTCAGTTACCTGATGCTGCGCGGACGCTGCGCGCACTGCGGCGCGGGAATCAGCAAGCGCTATCCGACCGTCGAAGTGCTCACCGCCCTGCTCTCGGCCTTTGCGGCCTGGCAGTTTGGTTTCGGGATCGCTGCCGCGGGTGCGCTGCTGTTCGTGTGGGCGATGGTCGCCCTCACCTTCATCGACCTCGACACCCAGTTGCTGCCCGACGACATCACGCTGCTGCTGCTGTGGCTGGGGCTGGCCTTCAACCTCGGCGCCACCTACACCGACCTGCCGAGTGCGGTGGCGGGCGCGATGGCTGGCTATCTTGTGCTATGGACGGTGTTCTGGTTGTTCAAGCTCGCCACCGGCAAGGAAGGCATGGGCTACGGCGACTTCAAGCTGCTGGCAGCGATCGGCGCGTGGCTTGGCTGGCAACTGCTGCCACTGACCATCCTGCTCTCCTCACTGGTCGGCGCTCTGGTCGGCATTGGCCTGATCGTACTCGGGCGCCATGGCCGCAACGTACCGATCCCGTTCGGCCCCTACCTGGCTGCCGCCGGACTGATCGCGCTGTTCTGGGGCGAACGAATCACCGAGCGCTACATCGGCCTGCTCTGAACCCACTCCACGGACTCACGCGCCCGCGCCGGCAGGGCTTGAAGCCTGCGCCCGCTGCCCCCATCTCCCGCTTGCGCGCGACCGATTCCGGGCGCGCTTTTTCCTTATGCTGCATTGCGTTAGACTTGCGCACCTGTTTCCGGGAGTACGCCATGCCCATCTATGAATATCGTTGCCCGAGCTGTGGTTTCCAGAAGGAACACCTGCAAAAAATGAGCGACGAGCCCCTGTCCGTCTGCCCGTCCTGCGGCACGACCGGCTACGCCAAGCAGTTGTCGGCGGCCGGCTTCCAACTCAAGGGCTCGGGCTGGTACGCCACCGACTTCAAGGGCGGAGCCAAGAGCGCGGCCCCGGCGGCCGAATCCACGCCCTCGCCTGCGACCGGCGGCTG
>JBEOKH010000212.1:0-7361 GCA_040275625.1 Thauera sp.
GGTCGAGCGCATCGAGGCGCAGGTTCGTGCCGAACTGGCCGCGCTCGGCGAACTGGAGCCGGTGGCGGCGCCGATCGAGGCGCGCGTGGTGACGGCGGTGGGCGCGATGTTCGAGCAGGCTGCACGCCAGCCGCAGGCGATCCGCTTCGTGATGCGCGAGATGGCCGACGCCAGTGACCGCGCCGACGATCTCGTCGGCCGCGTCATCGAGCCGGTGCATGCGATGTTCCTGCCGCTCTGGCAGGAGGCGATCGACGCCGGCATCTTCAGCATGCGCAGCCCGCTGGCGCTGCACACCTTGTTGTTCGGCGCAATTTCCTATGCGGTCGCCTCGGCGCCGCTGCTGGCGCGGCTGAGCGGCGGCGAGATCGACCTCGACCGCCTGCGCAGCGAATTCATGGACGGCCTCTTCGCGCGCCTTGTCCGGCCGGCAAGCACGGCGGCGTGGACGAACGCGCCCGGCGACCCGATGCAGGCCGCTGCGGGCGCGGACACCGGCGTTGGGTCGGCAGCCTGCGGAGGCGGGCAATGAGCGCAGCCGAGCCGCTTGGGGCGAGCACGGGCGCCGCCGAACTGGCTGCCATGGAGCGCGGCGCCGTGTTGCGTGTCAGCGGCGACTGGACGCTCGCCCACCATGGCGCGCTGAATGCACGGCTCGCCGCGCTCGACGGCCGCCTCGATGCCGCCACCCGGGTCGAGCTCGGCGGGCTCGGGGCGCTCGACACTGCCGGCGCGCAACAGCTTTACGCGCTGCTCGGCGCCGAGCGCGTCACGGCACTGCTCGCCGATGACGACGCGTTGCCGCGCGAGCGGCGTGCCTTGCTGAAGGCCGTCGCCGACGCACTCGCCGAGCCCACGGTGCCCGTGGCCAGCGTCGAAGGCAGCGCGCTCGGCGACGTGCTCGCCGATACCGGCGAGGCCATGGTGGCGTTCTGGCGCCACCTCGCCGGTCTCACCGGCTTCATCGGCCTGATCCTCGAGACCGCGCTGCGCGTGGCAGTGCAGCCGCGGCGCTGGCGCATGACCTCGCTGGTCGCCAACCTCGAGCGCACCGGACTCGACGCGGTGCCGATCATCGCGCTGCTCACCTTCCTGATCGGCGCGGTGGTCGCCTTCCTCGGCGCCACCGTGCTCGCCAACTTCGGCGCGAGCATCTTCACCGTCGATCTGGTGGCCTATTCCTTCCTGCGCGAGTTCGGCGTGCTGCTGACCGCGATCATCGTCGCCGGGCGCACCGCGAGCGCGTTCACCGCGCAGATCGGCTCGATGCGTGCCAACGAGGAGGTCGACGCGATCCGCGTGCTCGGCCTCGATCCGGTCGAACTGCTGGTGCTGCCGCGCGTGTATGCGCTGCTGATCGCGCTGCCGATGCTGACCTTCGTGGCGATGGTGTCGGGCATGGTGGGCGGCATGCTGGTGTCGGCGACCACGCTCGACATCTCGCCGGTGCTGTTCCTGTCGCGCATCCAGGACAACGTCGGCCTCATCCACTTCTGGGTGGGCATGGCCAAGGCGCCGATCTTCGCCTTCCTGATCGCGGTGATCGGCTGCCTCGAGGGCTTCCGGGTGGAGGGCAGCGCGCAGTCGGTGGGCGAGCACACCACGTCCGCGGTGGTGCAGTCGATCTTCGTGGTGATCGTGGTGGATGCGATCGCCGCGCTGTTCTGCATGGAGATGGGGTGGTGAAGCAGGGGCGGGTGAGCAGCGCCGAAAACGTCATCGAGGTGCGCGGCGTGCGCAACCAGTTCGGCGCCCAGGTGGTGCACGATGCGCTCGACCTCGACGTGCGCCGCGGCGAGATCCTCAGCGTGGTGGGCGGCTCGGGCACCGGCAAGTCGGTGCTGCTGCGTACCATCGTCGGCCTCAACCGGCCTCGCGCGGGCAGCGTGCTCGTGTTCGGCGACGATCTGCTGAGCCTGCCGGATGCGCGCCGCAAGCAGGTCGAGCGCCGCTTCGGCGTGCTGTTCCAGAAGGGCGCGCTGTTCTCGTCGCTGACCGTGGCCGAGAACGTGGCGCTGCCGCTGATCGAGCATGCCGGGCTGTCGCGGCGCGAGGCGGCCGAGCTCGCCGCGCTCAAGATCGCGCTCGCCGGGCTGCCGGCGATCGCGGGCGACAAGTTCCCCTCGGACCTCTCGGGCGGCATGGTCAAGCGTGCCGCACTGGCGCGCGCCCTCGCGCTCGACCCCGACATCCTGTTCCTCGACGAACCCACCGCCGGCCTCGACCCGATCGGCGCGGCGGCCTTTGACCAGCTCATCCTGACCCTGCGCGACGCGCTCGGGCTCACGGTCTTCATCGTCACCCACGACCTCGACACCATCTACACCATCACCGACCGGGTCGCTGTGCTGGCGCAGAAGAAGGTGCTGGTCAACGCCGGCCTGGACGAAGTCGCCGCCACCGACGACGACTGGATCCGCGAATACTTCCACGGCCCGCGCGGCCGCGCCGCCGCCACCGCGGTGGCCGCCGCCCAGACCGTAACCGCTGCAACGGAGAAACACTGACATGGAAACCCGCGCCCATCACGTGCTGATCGGCCTCTTCACCGTCATCGTCGTCGGCGCCGCGCTGATGTTTGCGCTGTGGCTGGGCAAGAGCGACGCCGACCGCCAGTTCGAGGTCTACGACATCGTCTTCCAGGAGGCGGTGTCCGGGCTGTCCAAGGGCGGCACGGTGGAGTTCAACGGCATCAAGATCGGCGATGTGGTCAGCCTGCGCCTCGACCCCGAGGACGCGCACCGGGTGATCGCCCGCGTGCGCGTGGACAGTACCGCGCCGGTGCGCAGCGACACGCGCGCGCGGCTGGTGCCGGCGGGCATTACCGGGTTGAGCATGATCCGGCTCACCAGCGGTGACGACCCCGGCAGCACCGCGCTCGTGTCCGCCAATGGCAGCGTGCCGCAGATCGTCGCCGCGCCCTCGCCCTTGAGCCGCCTGCTCGCCGACGGCGAGGACGCGATCACCAACGTGAATGACCTGATGGTGCAGGCGCGCGCGCTGTTCTCGCACGACAACGTCGCCAGCATCGGCCGCACGCTGGACAACCTCGAGCAGGCCACCGCCGCGCTCGCCGCACAGCGCGACGACATGGGCGTCGCGCTGCGGCAGATCACCCAGGCCGGCCGCGAGGCCAGCGCCACCCTCGCCGAAGCGACCCGCGTGCTCGGCACCACCAACCGCCTGGTCGGTGTGCAGGGCACGCAGACCCTGGACAGCGCGCGCGACGCGATGCAGGCCTTCGAGCGTGCGATGGGCACGATCGACCGCCTGCTCGCCGACAACCGCGGCCAGCTCGACGAGGGCATGCGCGGGCTGGCCGAAGTGGGCCCCGCGGTGGCCGAGCTGCGCACCACGCTCGGCTCGCTGCGCGCGATCACCCGCCAGCTCGAAGACCGCCCCGCCGACTACCTGCTCGGCCTCGAACCGACCAAGGAGTTCACGCCATGAAGACGCCGCTTTCCTTCCCGGCCTGGGCCGCGCTTGGCGCCGCCGTGCTGCTGCAGGCGTGCACCATCCTGCCCAAGGCCGAGCCGCTCGACGTCTATCTGCTGCCGGCCACCGCCCCCGCATCCGCATCCGCCACCCAGGCGGCGCCGTGGTCGCTGCGCATCGCACGCCCGGCAGCAGGCGTGCATCTGTCCGGCCAGCGCATCGTGGTCGTGCCCGAGGACAACCGCGTCAGCGTCTACGCGGGCGCGGGCTGGAGCGACCCCGCGCCGGTGCTGGTGCGCAACCGCCTGCTCGACGCCTTCCGCGCCGACGGCCGTGTCGCCGCGCTGAGCAGCGACGACAAGCAGTTGCAGGCCGACTTCGAGCTCGACAGCGACCTGCGTGCGTTCCAGAGCGAATACCGCGACGGCCGCCCCGAGGCCGTGCTGCGCCTCGACGCCCGCCTGGTGCATACCGCCACGCGGCGCATCGTCGCCAGCCGCAGCTTCGCGCTGCACGCGCCCGCGACCGACGCCGCGGTGCCCGCGGTGGTGCAGGCCTTCGGCGCCGCAGCCGACCGGCTCGCCGCGGAGGTGGTCGAATGGACGGTGCGCGAAGGTGCTGCAGTCAGGTAATCCGCGTACTGCGACCCACCCAGGAGGCGTGCGCATGATCTTCCGCCAGCTTTTCGAACCCATCTCCAGCACCTACACGTACCTGCTCGGCTGCGAGGACACCGGCCAGGCGGTGCTGATCGACCCGGTGCTGCCGGCCTGGCAGCGCGACCTGGAAGAACTGCGCCGGTTCGGGCTCACGCTCGCGTACACCCTCGACACCCACATCCACGCCGACCACATCACCGCCGCGCGCAAGCTGCGCGAGGCGGTGGGCAGCCGCATCGCGCACCCCGCGATCGACGGCCTGCCCTGCGCCGACCTCGGCGTGGAGGAGGGCGTGGCGCTGCAGGTGGGCAGCATGCGCATCGAGCCGATGTTCACCCCGGGCCATACCGACGGCCACCACGCTTATCGCGTCGGCGAGCGTGTGCTCACCGGTGACGCGCTGCTGATCGAAGGCTGCGGCCGCACCGATTTCCAGCACGGCGATGCGCGCGCGCTCTACCACAGCGTGCGCGGCAAGCTGTTCGCGCTGCCCGACGACACGCTGGTGTATCCCGGTCACGACTACAAGGAACGCCGGGTGTCCTCGATCGCCCAGGAAAAGGCGCGCAATCCGCGCCTGGGCGGCGAGCAGAGCCTGGCGGCCTTCGAGAAGCTGATGGCCGAGCTCGACCTCGCCTATCCGAAGTTCATCGACTTCGCGGTGCCGGGCAACCGCGCCTGCGGCGAATGCCCGGGCGGCGTGCCCGAGGACCTGCAGGAATACTGCGCGCAGATCACCGAGAGCCTGCAGGGCTGAGGAGCGGCTTGCGACAGTCAACGCGCGGGACGACTCCGGCCGCTGCGTTCGCGCCTGCTGGCGCTCCTACATGGGACCCATATGACTGCGGCCTTTTGTAGGAGCGGCGGAAGCCGCGAACGGGGCTCGCGACAATCGACGCGCGGGACGACCGCGGGCGCTGCGTTCGCGCCTGCCGGCGCTCCTACAGGGGACCCCCCATACGCCTGCGGCCTTTTGTAGGAGCGGCGGAAGCCGCGAACGGGGTGGCGGGGTGGATCAGACCTCGCCCGCCTCCAGCTGGCGGCGGATCTCCAGCAGCTTTTCGCGCCGTTGCGGCGTGGTCGGGGGGTAACGCATGTCGAGCCCGGCCAGGGTGTCGACCAGGATCTGCGACACAATCAGGCGGGCGTTCTTCTTGTCGTCGGCCGGCACCACGTACCAGGGGCAGTCCGCCGTGCTGGTGGCGGCGAGGCAGTCGGCGTAGGCGGCCATGTACTTGTCCCAGTGCTGGCGCTGCTCGATGTCGCCCTCGTCGAACTTCCAGTTCTTGTCTTCCTCGTCGATGCGCGCGATCAGGCGGTCACGCTGCTCGTCCTTCGACAGGTGCAGGAAGATCTTGACGATGCGGGTGCCGTTGCGGTGCAGGTGGGCCTCGGAGTCGGCGATCGAGCGGTAGCGGTCGCCCCAGAAGTCCTTCGCCGCCAGGGTCTCGTCGGGCAACTGCTCGCCGCGCAGGATCTCGGGCAGCACGCGCACGATCAGCACCTCCTCGTAGTACGAGCGGTTGAAGATGCCGATGCGCCCGCGCTCGGGCAGCGCGACGTGGGTGCGCCAGAGGAAGTCGTGGTCGAGCTCGGTTGCGCTCGGGTGCTTGAAGCTGAACACCTGGCAGCCCTGCGGATTGACGCCAGACATGACGTTGCGGATGGCGCCGTCCTTGCCCGCGGCGTCCATGGCCTGGAAGATCACCAGCAGCGAGTAGCGGTCGTGGGCGTAGAGCATCTCCTGCAATTCGGACAGGCGCTCGGTGCCGGCCTCGAGCATGTCCTTGTAGGCGTCCTTGGAATCGTAGAAAGGCTTGACCTGCGTCGGCCAGTCGGCGAGGTCTACCTTGTGGCCACCCTTGACGCGGAAGTCGGCGATGTCGATCTTGTCGTGCTTGCTCATGGGATGCTCCGGTTGAATGCTGCCTTGGATGAAGGGCGACACAGGCCGGGGCCTGCGGGGCGGCGGTTCATAGCAGCAGCACCGTCGCCAGCCCGAGAAAGGCGAAGAAGCCGACCACGTCGGTGACGGTGGTCAGGATCACGCTGCCGGCGAGCGCGGGGTCGATGCCCAGGCGGTCGAGGAGGAGCGGGATGGCCAGGCCGGCGACCGCGGCGCACAGCAAGTTGAGCAGGATCGCCGCCGCGATCACGCCGCCGATGCCCCAGTCACCGAACCACACCACTGCCAGCGCCGCGACGACGGCGGCCCACAGCATGCCGTTGAGGATCGAGACCCCGATCTCGCGGTTGAGCAGCACGCGCACGTTGCCCTTCTGCACCTGCTTGAGCGCGAGGCCGCGGATGACGAGGGTCAGGGTCTGGCTGCCGGCGATGCCGCCCATGCTGGCGACGATCGGCATCAGCACGGCGAGCGCCACCAGTTGCTCGAGCGTGCCCTGGAACTGGCCGATCACCCAGGCGGCGAGGAAGGCGGTGACGAGGTTGATGCCCAGCCATACCGCGCGCCGGCGCGAGCTCACCAGCACCGGGGCGAACATGTCGGCCTCGTCGTCGAGGCCCGCCATCTGCATCACCGTGCGCTCGGACTCCTCGCGGATCAGGTCGACCACGTCGTCGACCGTGATGCGGCCGATCAGGCGGCCTTCGCCATCGACCACCGGTGCCGACATCAGGTCGAGGTCCTGGAACAGGCGGGCGACCTCGCGGCTGTCGGTGTCGACCGCGATGCCGGCGATGTCGGTGTGCATCAGCTCGGCGACGCGGGTGTCGAGGCTGGCGGTGACCAGCGCGGACAGCCGCAGCGCGCCCTGGTAGTGGCCCTTGCGATCGACCACCATCAGCATGTCGGTCTGAGGCGGCAGGGTCTCGAGCAGGCGCAGGTAGCGCAGCACGGTGCCGGCCTTGACCTCGGCGCGCACCTCGATCGCGTCGGCGTTCATCAGGCCGCCGGCGGACTCTTCCGGGTAGGACAGCATCGACTCGAGCTGCTCGCGGCGCGCGCCGGTGGTGGCCAGCACCAGGCGGCTGCCGAGCCCGGCAGGCAGGGTCTGGATGAGGTCGACCAGGTCGTCGAGCTCGAGGTGCTGCACCGCGGCGATCAGGTCTTCGAGGTCGAGCTCCTGCGCCAGCGCGGCGCTGATCTCGTCGTGCAGGAAGCTGAGCACGCGCCCGGCGCGCTCGGTCTCGACCATGCTCCAGGCCTGGCTGCGCTCGGCGGGCGGCAGGGACTCGAGCAGGCCGGCGACCTTGGCCGGGTGCATGCGGTGCAGCAGCTTGCCCACGCGCTTGAGCTTGCCGGCG
>JBEOKH010000213.1:0-6712 GCA_040275625.1 Thauera sp.
CCGAGCTCGACCAGTGCGGCCGGATCAAGGCGCGGCGCACGCGGCAGCAGTTGCGCGCGCAGCTCGGCACGGGTGGTGTGCAGCGACAGCGCGAGCGCGGGCCTGACGCGCATCTGCGGCAGGCGCTCGAACACGCGCAGATCGCCCACGGTCGACAACACCAGATTCTTGTGCGGAACCGCGCCCTCGGTGCCGAGCAGCTCGATCGCCGCGAGCACCGCGTCGAGGTTGTGCGCTGGCTCGCCCATCCCCATGAACACCACCTTGTGCACGCGCTGCCTGCGGCGCGCGAGCGACACCTGCGCGACGATCTCGCCGCTATCGAGCTGGCGCAGCAGCCCATCACGGCCAGTCATGCAGAACACGCAGCCGACCGCGCAGCCGACCTGGGTGGACACGCACAGGCCATCGCGCGGCAGCAGCACGCTCTCCACCGCCTGGCCATCAGCGAGCTCGACCAGCAGCCGGGTGCCGTCCTCGCCGGGATGCACCGAGCGCTCGCGCGCGAGCGCGCCAAGCTCCGCCTCGAGCGCGGGCAGCGCCGCGAGGACGGCCTTGGGCAGGCGATTCGATTCGGTGCGCGGGCCGCCGTCGAGCGCCCGGCCCTGCAGCCAGGCGCGCAACAGCCTCGCCTCGTGGCTGGGACGGGCGCCGAGTTCGCGCAGGCGGGCGCGGATGCTTTCGATTTCCATGGCGCGCGATGCTAGCACCCGGATGGGGTCGCGCCGCACTTCCTGCCCACGATCGACTGCGTGCCGGCGCGCACCGGCCCTATAATCACGGGCGATCGACACGAGGAACACCGCATGACCGCCCCACGCTTCGAAGGCACGCAGGACTACGTCGCCACCCCCGACCTGATGCTCGCGGTCAATGCCGCCATCCGCCTGCAGCGCCCGCTGCTCATCAAGGGCGAACCCGGAACCGGCAAGACCATGCTCGCCGAAGAGGTCGCCGCCGCGCTCGGGCTGCCCCTGCTGCAATGGCACATCAAGTCCACCACCAAGGCGCAGCAGGGCCTCTACGAGTATGACGCGGTGTCCCGCCTGCGCGACTCGCAGCTCGGCGACGACCGCGTCAAGGACATCGCCAACTACATCGTCAAGGGCGTGCTGTGGCAGGCCTTCGACGCCGAGCAGCAGACCGTGGTGCTGATCGACGAAGTCGACAAGGCCGACATCGAATTCCCCAACGACCTGCTGCGCGAGCTGGACCGCATGGAGTTCCACGTCTACGAGACGCGGCAGACCATCCAGGCGCGCCACCGGCCAATCGTTTTCATCACCTCGAACAACGAGAAGGAGCTGCCCGACGCCTTCCTGCGCCGCTGCTTCTTCCACTACATCAAGTTCCCCGACCGCGACACGATGCAGCGCATCGTCGACGTGCATTTCCCCAGCCTCAGGAAGGACCTGCTGGCCGAGGCGCTCGAGGTCTTCTTCGGCCTGCGCGACATCCCCGGTCTCAAGAAGAAGCCCTCCACCTCCGAACTGATCGACTGGCTCAAGCTGCTGGTCGCCGAGGACATCCCGCCCGAGGCGCTGCGCAGCAGTGATGGCAAGGCGGTGATCCCGCCGCTGCACGGCGCCTTGCTCAAGAACGAGCAGGACGTGCACCTGTTCGAGCGCCTGGTCTTCATGTCCCGCCACAATCGCTGAACGACCGGAACCGTCCATGTTCAAGGCCCTGCTCGGCTGGCTCTTCGGCAGGAAGCAGCCCGCGCCGCGACCGCGAGCGGGCGACCTCGAGGGCTTCCAGCGCCTGAACCGTGAGGCGCCGCTGCGTGCTGCGAGCAGCGATGCCGGCGCGGTTGCCGTGGCGGCCGACACCACCACCTTCCTGTGCCGCGAGGCGGTGCTCGGCCGCAACCAGCGCATCGCGGGCTACCAGTTCATGCTGCGCGAAGGCGCACGCGCACACATCCGCCACAGCAGCCGCAACATCCACCATGTCTATGCCGAGGTGCTGGTTCGCAGCCTCGTGAACGCCGACGTCGGCGAATTGCTCGGCGAGCGCCTGGCCTTCATCGATCTGCCCGACTCCTTCCTGGCGCACCCCAGCATCGCCGGACTGCCGGCGCGCAACGTGGTGATCATGCCGGTGGTGCTGTCCGATCCGGGCGCACCGGATCCGGCCGCCCTCAGTGCCACCGTCGCTGCCCTGCGCACGCGCGGCCTGCGCCTGGCCCTGCCCGACCCGACCGTAGTCACCGAGCTCGCCCATCTGCTGCCACAGGCCGAATTCATCGTCGCCCAAGCCGAGGGCATGGATGCCCGGCGCGGGCTCCGGCTCAGCAACATCGCACTCGAGGTCGCACACGACGCTCGCCTGCTGGTGCGCGGGCTGCCGTCGGTCGACGAATTCCGCTTCGCCTACAAGCTCGGCGCAAGCCTCTTCCAGGGCCCCTTCGTCACCAGCCGCGAGGACTGGAGCGATCGCCAGCCCGGCCCCAGCACCGCCCGCATCGGCGCGCTGATCGCACGCCTGCGTGCCGATGCCGACACCCGCGAGCTGGCCGGCCTGCTCAAGCAGGACGCCGCGCTCTCGCTGCGCCTGCTGCGCTACATCAATTCGGCCGCCAACGCGCTGCCGCAGGCGGTGTCCTCGATCGAGCATGCGCTCGCCCTGCTCGGCCGCGAAAAGCTCCACCGCTGGCTGATCCTGCTGGTGTGCAGCGCCGAACGCGGGGACGGGCGCGGCGGCGCGGCGCTCGAGACCGCGCTCGTTCGCGGCCGCATGATGGAGTTGCTCGGCACCGGGTGGCCAGTGCTCGAGCGCGACGCCCTCTTCCTCGTCGGCTTGCTGTCGCTGGTCGACGTGATCATGCAGGTGCCGCTCGACAGGGCGCTCGCTCCGCTCGCGCTGAGCCCGGCGATCGAGGCCGCGCTGCGCGGCAGCGACAGTCCCTACCAGCCGCTGCTGGCGCTTGCCGTCGCCTGTGAGCGCGGCGAGAACGAAGACGTCCAGGCCGCAGCCACCGCCTGCGGCATCCGCCCCGAGCAGGCGTCCGAGTGCCACATGCAGGCGCTGTCGTGGACGATGCAGATCCAGGACTAGGCGGGCGAAAAACGGAGACGCGCGGAGCGCACCAAAATGCTGATCGATTTCTTCCTGCATCTGAAGGCACGCAAGCTGCCGGTGTCGACACGCGAGTTCCTCACCGTGCTCGAAGGCCTGCGCGACCACGTGTGCGGCCCCTCGCTCGACGATTTCTACTACTACGCACGCCTTTGCCTGGTGAAGGACGAATCGCTCTACGACCGTTTCGACCAGGCCTTCGGCGAATATTTCAAGGGCGTCACCGCCCTGCCCGGCCTGGAGGCCGATCTCCCCGAGGACTGGCTGCGCGCGATGGCGAAAAAGCACCTTTCGGCCGAGGAGCGCGCCAAGCTCGAGAAGCTCGGCTGGGACAAGCTGATGGAGGCGTTCCGCAAGCGCCTGCAGGAGCAGAAGGGTCGCCACCAGGGCGGCAGCAAGTGGATCGGCACCGGCGGCAGCTCGCCCTTCGGCAACAACGGCACCCACCCCGAAGGCATCCGTGTCGGCGGCGACTCCGCCGGCAATCGCACGGCGGTCAAGGTGTGGGACAAGCGCGAGTTCCGTAACCTCGACGATTCGGTGGAGCTCGGCACGCGCAACATCAAGGTCGCGCTGCGCCGGCTGCGCCGCTTCGCCCGCCAGGGCGCGGCCGACGAGCTCGATCTCGACGGCACCATCGCTGCCACCGCACGCAACGCCGGCTGGCTCGACCTACTGATGCGGCCCGAGCGCCACAACGCGGTCAAGGTGCTGCTGTTCCTCGATGTCGGCGGCTCGATGGATGACCACATCAAGGTGTGCGAGGAGCTCTTCTCCGCCTGCCGGCTGGAGTTCAAGCACCTCGAATACTTCTACTTTCACAACTGCGTCTATGAAGGCGTGTGGCGCGACAACCGGCGCCGCCATGCCGAGCGCACCCCGTTGCTCGACGTCATCCACAAATACGGCCCCGATTACAAGCTGATCTTCGTCGGCGACGCCACCATGAGCCCCTACGAGGTCCTGCACGCGCACGGCTCGGTCGAGCACATGAACGCCGAGCCTGGCGCGACATGGCTGCGCCGGCTGCTCGACGCCTACCCGGCTGCGGCCTGGCTCAACCCGGAGCCGGAGCGGCTGTGGCCCTATCGCCAGACGATCGGCCTCATCGGCCAGATCATGGGGGAGCGCATGTACCCGCTCACGCTCGACGGGCTCGCGCGCGCGATGCAGGGACTGTCGCGCCGGCATTAGGGCGCGCGCGACAGTCCCCCGCCATGGAAGACCACGATCTGCCCTGCCCCTTCTGCAGCGCCCGCCGCATCGACACCATCGCCCACACCGATGGCGGCTGGCGCGCACGCTGCCGTGCCTGCGGCGCGCTCGGGCCGGACGCTGCCGATGCTCGCCTTGCCCTCGCACGCTGGGAACAGGCCACGCGCAGCGCGCAGTTGCTGCGCACCGTGATCGACGAATCGCCCGACATCATCCTGCTCAAGGACTGGAGCGGCCGCTTCCTTCTTGGCAACATGGCGCTCGCGCGCCTGTACGGCACCACCCCGGACCAACTCGTGGGCAAGGACGATGGCGCCTTCAACCCGAATCGGGAGCAGGTCGACTTCTACCTCGAGAACGTGCGCGCAGTGATGCGCGGCGGGCAGACGCAGATCGTTGAGGAGCGCTCGACGAATGCCGAGAGCGGAGAGGTACGCCACTTCCACTCGATCAAGAAACCCTTGCAGGGGCCCGATGGCGAACCGCGCATCCTGGTCATCGCCCACGACATCACCGACCTGCAGCGCGCACACCGTGTCATCGAGGCGCGCGAACGCAGCTACGCCTACGCGATGGAGGCCGCCGGCGAGGGCATCTGGGATTGGGACATCGAGGCCGGCACCATCACCCACAACCGGCGCTGGTGCGAACTGCTCGGCTACCCGCTCGACGTCCTGTGCCACCCGCTCGCGGCCTTCGCCGAGCGCCTCCATCCCGACGACCGTGCCAGCGTGATGGCCGTGCTCGACGCAGCGCTTGCAGGTGCCGGCAGCTACGACCACGAGCACCGCATGTGCAGGCTAGACGGCAGCGAGCTTTGGGTGCTCGACCGCGGCCGCGTCGTCGAGCGCACCGCCGACGGTCGCCCGTCGCGCATGGCCGGCACGGTGACCGACATCAGCGCACGCAAGCGCAACGAACAGGCGCTCGAGCTTGCCACCGCCGCGCTCACGCGTGCGAACGCCGAACTCGAGCGCAAGGTGGCCGAACGCACCGCCGCGCTCGAGCGCGCCAACGAGGAACTCACCCGCCTCGCCCGCCGCGACGCGCTCACCGGCCTGCCCAACCGCCTCGCCGTCGTCGAGCGCCTGCATGAGGAGACCCTGCGCCACCCGGCGCAACGCGGTGCGGGCTGCGCGGTGCTGATGATCGACATCGATTTCTTCAAGCCGATCAACGACGCGCATGGCCACGCGACCGGCGACCAGGTGCTCGCCCAGGTCGCCCGCATCCTCTCCGCCACGGTGCGTGAATCGGACTTCGTGTCGCGCTACGGTGGCGAGGAGTTTCTCGTGCTGCTGCCTGACACCGCGCTCGACGGCGCACGCAGCGTGGCGGAAAAGATGCGTGCGGCGGTCGCCGCGGCAACGCATCGGGTAGCAGGCCCGATCACGATCTCGATCGGCCTGGCGATGGTCTCCCCACAGCAGGGCGACCTCGAAGCCGCGGTTGCGCAGGCCGACGACGCGCTCTACGAGGCCAAGCGCAGCGGCCGTGATCGCGTGGTCACCGCCCTCCCTGAGGGCTGACGGCGTGCGCCTTGCGCACCAAAAAAATGGCGGCCACCCGGGCCGCCCAATCTGCTGTCCGCACGCATGCGGGAACTCCACTTGAAACACGCTCGAGGCAAGCCGCCGCGGGCGGACTGCCGATCATTCGGTAAACGGAAGCGGCTGCATGCCGAATCCTTCGTCGAGATGCTTGATCTGGCGCAGCAGTTTGTCGAGTTCGCTCTGCAGGCTGGCGAGCCCCTCCTCGTCCATCAGGCGCAGCGCCTCCGGCAGCACCCCACGGGCCGGCGAAGGCGCGCGTGCGAGCAACGCAGCGCCCTCTTCGGTGAGGTATAGCCGCACCACCCGCTGGTCGACGCTGGTGCGTTCCTTGCGCAGCAGGCCTGCAGTCTCGAGGCGATCGACCATGTTCGAGGTCGTCGACTGGTGCAGCGCCATGCGGTTGGCCAGTTCGCCGACACGCAGGCCCGAGACTTCACGCAGCTCCTGCAAGGCCCACAGCTGGGCACCGGTGACGCCGCTCTGGCGCTCGATCCACTGCGAGTGACGCTGCGCGGTCCGGATCAGGATCCGGAAACGCTGCAGCACCGACAGCGGGCTTGCCGGCAAGACCGGCTTCTTCACTTTCTGTTGCGTTTCCGCCATTTGAATCCTACCGGAACTATATTTCCACAAATCATCATTGTCAAAAAAACATCACGCCGTGCCACAGTGCGTATGGTAGCGGTATCGTTCGGCTTTCGCATGTGCAGCATTGCAGAAATGCCATTGCGAAAGCTGCGGCGTCCGCGCCCGCCGCAGCGCAATCACGCACGGCAGCCAGGACACCGATGAGCACCGAACAAAGCCCCGCCGCTCCCGAAGCCACAGCGGTCGCGTCCGCAGCCGCCGAGCCGGCAACCGCCCAT
>JBEOKH010000214.1:0-4660 GCA_040275625.1 Thauera sp.
CACTTCGCCCTCGGCCTCCTCGCGGGACAGCGCCAGCGCTGGGAAGAGGCCGCGCGCGAGCTGCGCATCGCCGACGCCTTGCTGCCCGGTCACCCGCGCGTACGGCGCAACCTGGAGGCCGTCGAGCGTTACCTGCGCCAGACGCGCCCGCGCTGACGCCCCTCACGCAGGGCGCAGGCGCGCGAGACCCTGCGCGATTACGGCAGCGCAGCCAAGCAGGTCGTGCAGGTGGGCGTCGACAACCTTCGCGCGCAGTTCGTAGCGCCGCGGCCACACCAGGTTGATCGCGCCGCACGCCGCGCCTGCGACCACGACCGGCACCGCGATCGCATCAAGGCCGTCGTCGAAGCGGCTCATGTCCTCGGCCGAGCCGCCGAAGCGCGGATCGCGCACCGCATAGCCACGCGCACGCGTCTGGTCGAGGATGGCACCGATCTCGCCCGCGAACACCGCGGCACTGTGCGGATTCGCCGGTGGGGTGACGCGGAAATGTTCGAACACGGCGGCACGCTGGGCGGGATCGCAGAAGGCCAGCCACGCCCGTCCCGGCGCCGAAAGAAACAGGTCCACCCGGTAGCCGATCCGGTAACGTGGATTCATCGCCAGGCCGGAGAGCCGCCGCGAGCTCTCCGCGACCTCCATCGCGAAGTCGTGATAGACGAGCAGGTCGGACGGCCACAGCACGGCGCGCTGCAGCGCCACCAGGCACGGCGCGGCGACCGTGACCAGGCCGGGGTCAGCCGCCGGACGCGGTCCGCCTCCCCACTCCACCGCGCGTCGCCACTCCCCGTCATGGATCGAGCGCCACACCAGGCCTCCGCGCTCGAGCGTGTGCAGGATGCGCAGCAGGGTCGGCTTGGCGAGGCCGGTCGCCGCGTGCAGGGCACGGAGCGAGCGCCCCTCGTCCGCACCGAGCAGACGCAACACTTCGATGCCCCGCTCGAGGGCACGGATCGATGGCGGCGGTGCGGCGCTCATGTTCGGCCTCCCTCGTTCGAACTACAAAACCTGTGGCCGGCTCACGGCTGCGGCGGCAGATACAGGCTTTCCTTCACCTCCTCCATCACCACGTAGCTGCGCGACTCGGTCGCCGACGGCAGCTTGAGCAGGATGTTGCCGAGGAGGCGCCGGTAGTCGCTCATTTCAGAGATGCGCGCCTTGATCAGGTAGTCGAAGTCGCCCGAGACGAGATGGCACTCCATGACCTCGGGGACAAAGGAAAGCTCCTTCTTCACACGCTCGAAGGCGTCGTTCGACTTGGCGGCGAGCTTGAGCTCGACGAACACCAGCAGCGGGCGACCGAGCGCCCGCGGATCGACGCGAGCGTGGTAGCCGGTGATCACACCTACGCGCTCCATCCGCCGCACGCGCTCGGTGCACGGCGTCGCCGACAGGCCGACCTGATGGGCGAGCTCGGTCATCGACAGGCGGCCGTTCTTCTGCAACAAATCGAGGATTTTCAGGTCGGTGCGGTCGAGTTCGCGCATTTCACTGATTCGCCGGTAGAAGGCCGTTTGTATTAGTCGTTTCCACCAATTATAGATTTAATATTGGTGAATATCACTGTGAAAGAGCCCATAAACTGCCGTCATTCCATCCCATGAAGGCAGGAGACACGAGATGAACGTGATCGTACTCGGCAGCGGCGTGATCGGCACCACCACCGCCTGGTATCTGGCCCGGCGCGGCGCACGCGTCACCGTGATCGACCGCCAGCCGGGTGCCGCGCTCGAGACCAGCTACGCTAACGCCGGCCAGGTCTCGCCCGGCTACTCGACGCCCTGGGCTGCGCCCGGCATCCCGCTCAAGGCGCTGAAGTGGCTGTTCCAGCGCCACGCCCCGCTCGCCATCCGCGCCGACGGCAGCCTGTATCAGTTGCGCTGGATGGCGCAGATGCTCGCCAACTGCTCGAGCGCACGCTACGCGGTGAACAAGGAGCGCATGATGCGCGTCTCCGAGTACGCCCGCGACTGCCTGCGCACCCTGCGCGCCGACACCGGCATCGCCTACCAGGAGCGCAGCCTCGGCACCCTGCAGTTGTTCCGCACTCAGGCCCAGCTCGACGCCGCCGCACGCGACATCGCGGTGCTGGACGAATGCGGTGTGCCCTACGAACTGCTGAGCGGTGACGAGCTCGCGCGCGCCGAACCGGCGCTCGCACACCGCGCCGGCAAGCTCGCCGGCGGCCTGCGTCTGCCCAACGACGAGACTGGCGATTGCGAGATGTTCACTGCCCGCCTGGCCGGGATGGCGCAGCAGCTTGGGGTCGAGTTCCGCTTCGGTACCGAGGTGCGCGAGCTTGTCCGCCGCGGCGGGCACATCCAGGGTGTGCGCATCGCCCGCGCGGGGCACGCGGACGAGCTGCTCAGCGCCGACCGCTACGTGCTCGCCTTCGGCAGCTACTCACGCGCGCTCGCCGGCAGCCTCGGCCTCCACCTGCCGGTGTATCCGGTGAAGGGCTACTCGCTGACCGTGCCGCTGCGCGATGCCGCGCGCGCGCCGGTCTCCACCGTGCTCGACGAGACCTACAAGGTTGCGGTCACCCGCTTCGACGACCGCATCCGTGTCGGCGGCATGGCCGAGCTCGGCGGCTTCGACCTGCGCCTGAACCCGCGCCGGCGCGAGACCCTGGAAATGGTGGTGAACGACCTCTTCCCCGATAGCGGCGACGTCGCCGGCGCCGAGTTCTGGACCGGCTTGCGTCCGATGACGCCCGACTCGACCCCGATCATCGGCGCCACCCCCTACCCCGAGCTCTTCCTCAACACCGGCCACGGCACTCTCGGGTGGACGATGTCCTGCGGCGCTGGCGAACTTGTCGCCGACCTGGTGACCAGTCGCCAGCCAGCGATCCGCCACGACGACCTCGGCCTCGCGCGCTATGGCGCCGAGCGCCCCAGCGCACCGGTCGCGGGCGCCCGCCAGCATCCGCTCGGCACCGCCTGAGCAACGCCTGCCGACGCTCCTCAGGCAGGAGCGCCGGCAGGCGCGAACACAGCGCTCGAACCAGACGGCACGAACACCGGCGCTCGAATACGGCCGCCACAGCCCGGGGATCACCTCCCCACCCCGGCAGCCCGGTTCGCGCCTGCCGGGGTTCCTGCACGGTCCGGTTCGCGCCTGCCGGCGCTCCTACACGGGGGAGGCCTGTGTGGGGGGCGTGAAATCGACGTGGCGGCGACCGCTCCGGCGCCGCCCACGTTGCGGCGGCGGCGGAATCCGCGCACCATTTTGCCTTTACACCTCTTGCGTTCCTCGCCATGCGCCCCTCCCGCGCCCTCATTGACCTCACCGCCCTGCGCCACAACTATCGCCTCGCCCGTGAGCGTCACGGCGGACGGGCGCTGGCGGTGGTCAAGGCCAACGCCTACGGCCACGGCGCGGTGCGTTGCGCACAGGCGCTCGCGCACGACGCGGACGGCTTCGCGGTGGCCTTCCTCGGTGAGGCGCTGGAACTACGCGCAGCCGGGATTACCGCGCCCATCCTGTTGCTGGAGGGCGTGTTCGGCGCTGATGAGCTCGGCGCGGTCGACCGCTACGACCTGTGGATGGTGATCCACCACGAGGAGCAGCTGCGCATGCTGGAGCGCACCCCGCTCACCGCCCCGGTGAAGGTGTGGCTGAAGATCAACACCGGCATGAACCGCGCCGGCTTCCTGCCCGAGGCGGTGGCAGACGCCTGGCAGCGCCTGCAGGCCAGCGGCAAGGTCGGCGAGATCACGCTGATGACGCACTTCGCGCGCGCCGACGAACCGGACGTGGAGACAACGCGCACGCAGCTGCGCCGCTTCGACGCCGCCACCGCGGGGCTGCCTGGCGCGCGCAGCGTGGCCAACTCGGCCGCCATCCTCGCCTGGCCGCAAGCCCGCCGCGACTGGGCGCGTCCCGGGATCCTGCTCTACGGTGCCGATCCGCTGCCCGCCGAGGGCAACGGCCTGCAGCCGGTGATGACGCTGGAGAGTGCAGTGATGGCGGTGCGCGAAATCGCGCCCGGCGAGGCCCTCGGCTACGGGGGGCGCTTCGTCGCCGAACGCCCGACACGTGTCGGCTTGGTCGCGCTGGGCTACGCCGACGGCTATCCGCGGGTGGTGCCCGACGGCACGCCGGCAGCGGTGGGGGGCACGATGACGCGCCTGATCGGCCGCGTGTCGATGGACATGCTCACCGTGGACCTCAGCGGACTAGCGGCCGCCGGCATCGGCAGCCCGGTCGAGCTGTGGGGGCGCGCGGTGCCGGTGAACCGTATTGCGCAGGCCGCCGGCACGATCAGCTACGAGCTGCTGTGCAATGTGAAGCGGGTGAGCGTCGAGTATCGGGAAGGGTGAGGCGCGCGCGCCTTATTCCCTGACCCGCTCGATCGTCACCGTGATGCCGGCGGCGTCGGGCGTCACCGGCGTACTGGCGCCTTCGAGGTCGCCGGGGCGGGCGGTCGCGTCGCCGCCCTTGGACACGCGCGCCGCGACCACGATGCGCTCGGGCACTGCCGCGTCGCCCATCATCAGGGTCGCACCGTCGAAGCTGAAGTCCACCGGCAGCTCGCTGCCCTTGAAGCGCAGCGCCGCCAGCGGCGGGCCGCCGGCCTCACCGCGCACGAACACGAACACTGGATCATCGGCACCGACCCGGGCGGCGAGCGCGCCGTCCACCTGCAGGCGACCAG
>JBEOKH010000215.1:0-10322 GCA_040275625.1 Thauera sp.
GCCCAGCCGCATCGCGAGGTCGAGCCGCTCCTCGCCGAGGTCGGCGTAGCGGTCGGTGAGCATCAACTCGACCTTGACCCCCGGGTGGTGCGCGAGCCAGCCCGACAGGGCGGGGCCGACGACAAACTGGCCGAACGAGATCGGTACGCAGGCACGCAGCGTGCCGCGCGCCTCCCGACCGCCACCGGCAAGGCCGGCGCGGGCATCCTCCGCGGCATGGACGAGGTGGCGGCACTGGCGGAAGAAATCCTCGCCGTCGCCCGTCAGGGCGACCTCGCGCCGGCCGCGGTTAAACAGCCGCACGCCCAGTTCGGCTTCCAGGCGTGATACCGCCTTGCTGATTGCAGATGGGGTGACCCCGAGCAGGCGGGCGGCGGCGGTGAAGCTGCGCGCCTCCGCGGCGCGGACGAAGGCTGCAATGCCGGGAAAGGGGTCGGCGGTCATCTTCGATGAATTCCTGTCACTTTGGCTGTGCCAGGAATGGTATTACGCGGAGATGGTGTCACGCGATAGAGTGGCGCCCCCGCCAAACGAATCCTCCTGTCACCCGAGCGCCGCCACCGTCATGATCGTCCGTCCCCGCCCCCGCGGCATCGAGTATTTTCTCGTTCTCCACGGCTCCATCCTTCCGACGATCTGGCTCAAGCTCGCGATCACCGTGGTCACCGCGATGCTAGTCACCCTCGCCCACGGCGCCCTCTTTCACGTCAAGGTCATCCTGACGCCAATGCCCTTCAGCCTGATGGGGCTGGCGCTGGCGATCTTCCTCGGCTTCCGCAATTCAGCGAGCTACGAGCGCTTCTGGGAGGGGCGCAAGCTGTGGGGCTCGCTGGTGGTGGCGAGCCGCGACCTCGCGCGCCAGTTCGAGTCCTTCCTGCGCCCGGCCGGCGGCGGCGCGGACGACGCGGCCGAACTCGCTCATACGCGCCATCGCATGACGCGCGGCGTTATCGCCTATGCTCATGCCCTGCGCCACCATCTGCGCGACAGCGATCCGGCGGCCGACTTCGACCGCCTGCTGCCAGCCGACTGGCGCCCGGCGCTGGCGCTCGCGGGCCACCGGCCGGCCGCAATCCTCCAGCGCCTGGGCGGGGACCTGCGCCTGTGCATCGAGCGCGGCTGGGTGGTGCCGATCCTGGCGCAGGAGATCGACCGCAGCTTCAGCCGCCTCGGCGAGGTTCTCGGCGGCTGCGAGCGCATCCGCAGCACGCCCATCCCGTTCTCCTATTCGGTCCTGCTGCACCGCACGGTCTACGTGTATTGCTACCTGCTGCCGTTCGGCCTAGTCGACACCATCGGCAATTTCACCCCGCTGGTGGTCGGCATCGTCGCGTACACCTTCTTCGGCCTGGACGCGATCGGCGACGAGATCGAAGAGCCGTTCGGCACCACCGCCAACGACCTGCCGCTTGCGGCGCTGAGCCACGCGGTCGAAGCCGACCTGCGCGAATTGAGCGGAGAGGGCGGTGCGCCGCCGATGCCCAAGGCGGTCAACTACTGCCTGCAATAGCCGGCGCACCGGCCCTCGAGGCCATGTTAGCGGCTGCTGCACCAGAAAAGAAAAAAGGCCCCCGGAAAGGAGGCTGGGGATGGAGCGTTCAATTGCCGTTCCGCATCGGCGCCACGGCCAGCAACGATAGGTGCGTTGCCGTGGCGGATACCTCGAGGTCGCCCTCCCCGCTCAGGATGAGCGCGAAGACACCATCCTGCGGATCGAAGAACTCGCCGAAGTCATCGCCTCCGAACTCGGCGCGTGCCAGCTCCCACCAGTCATCGAACGCATCGACGTCCGGGTTGCAGCCGACGGCGTAGGCGATGAGTTTCTGGCGCCCGTCGGGCCGGCGCTCGCCGCGCTCGGCCAGGAAGTACACGCCCTGGTCCTTGACCAGGATGACGCGGCATTGGTTGACCACCGCTTCGGCAAGCACGGGCCGCAGGTCGGTGCCTTTGAATCGAACAGACATGGATGTGATCTCCAGGGAAAGGAATGAGAGGCGTCCCGCCGCGAGGACGGGAGGCCGCTTGAGGGTCAGTGCTGGACAGGCTTGCGGCTGGAGAGCCTCCGCACGCGAATGCGCCGCCAGTTCCCGTCGTCGATCAGCCGTTCCAGCGTCCCACCGAGAGAGTCGAAGAACACCTCATCGACCCGATCGATCAGCTCGCCGTCGCGGTGCAGTTCCACCGCGTAGAGGTCGAGCCCGCGCTCGTACAGCACGGTGACGCGTCCCTGGAATTTCGCCGTGGCCACCGTGAAGCCAATGGCCGGCGGCGTCGCGATGACATCCTTGGGTAGCGGATCTACCCAAGTGAAGTCCCGCGCGCCGGCGTCGACCAGCAGGTGGGTGATGCGCCGGAAGCCGTCGGGCGCGGGCAGCTGTTCCATCTGCTGGATCAGCTCCTGCAACTCGGGGCAGCGGGGCTCGGGGATCGGCAGCTTCGCCGGGGCCGAACCGAGGATGAAGCGTTGCACCGTGTACGGCTGGCCGTCGGCAGTGAATGCGGTTTCTTCCTCGGGCGTGTCCGCGCGCAGGCCGTCGAAGCGGCGTCGGGCGTAGGGCTCGACCTGTACCTTGGCGCCCTCGTCGGGCACCTCGGTCACCAGCGCCCGGTCGAGCACCGCGAACTCGGCGCGCCCCGTCTTGACGACGATGGCCTCGTCGGTGGTGGCGATGACTTTGCCCTCGAAGGGCTTGGGATCGATGTGGAAGCCCAGCGTCGAAACCTTGGGCTGGCCGTCGAAGATGTTGAACTTGAAGCTGCGGACGTTGGAAGGCACATGGCCGCGAACCAGCGTCGGCATCTGTGCGCGAATGGCTTGGGTATCCATGGGAGACTCCTTGTGGCAACCAAGGGACTCCCGTCCGCAAGGGAGGTAGTCCCTTGAGGGTTGAGGAAGTGACGCACCGAGGCGTCGTGCAAGACAACGACCAGCGCGACGGATCGCGCCGAAGCCTTGAAGGTCTTGGCTACCTGGGGATGCTGCCGACGTCAGTCGGCGGGGCAAGGCGTCAGCCTGCCACGGACGTGGATCGGGATTTCCGACCAATCGGGATCGGTAGCCGTCTCATTCTTTGGGGGCGCGGCTACCGCACGCGGCATTACGAAATCCAGCAGCGCCTACCGGTAGACGGGATGGCGACGACACAAGGCCACCACCTGCTCCCGAATCCTCCCTGCCACCTGCTCGCTGCTGCCGGCCTCCAACGCATCGAGCACGTCGCACAGCCAGCCGGCCAGGTCCTCGCATTCCGCCGCACCGAATCCGCGCGTGGTCACGGCGGGTGTACCGATGCGCACCCCCGAGGTCACGAAGGGCGAGCGCGGGTCGTTGGGCACCGAGTTCTTGTTTGCCGTGATGTAGGCAGCGCTCAGGGCCGCATCCGCGTCTTTGCCGGTGTAGGGTTTGGTGGAGAGGTCGATCAGCATCAAGTGGTTGTCGGTACCGCCGGACACGATCCTGTAGCCTCGGCTCTGGAGCACGGCGGCCATGGCACGGGCGTTGGTCACGACCTGCTGCTGGTAGGTCTTGAACGCCGGGGACAGGGCTTCCTTGAAGGCCACCGCCTTGGCCGCGATCACGTGCATCAGCGGGCCGCCCTGGATGCCGGGGAACATGGCGGTGTCGAGCTTCCTGTAAAAGCACTCGTCCTGGCCCTTGGCCAGGATGACGCCGCCGCGCGGACCGCGCAGCGTCTTGTGGGTCGTGCTGGTCACCACGTGGGCATGTGGCAGCGGATTCGGGTATTCGCCGGCCGCCACCAGACCGGCCACGTGCGCCATGTCCACCCAGAAGATGGCGCCCACCTTGTCGGCGATGGCGCGCATGCGCGCCCAGTCCTTGTAACGGGAGTAGGCGGAGAAGCCGCCGATGAGCATCCTGGGCCGGGTTTCCAGTGCAATGCGCTCCATCTCGTCGTAGTCGATCAGCCCCGTTTCCGGATCGAGGCCATAGGGCACGATCCTGTAGTGACGGCCGGAGAAGTTGGACAGATTGCCGTGGGTCAGGTGGCCACCCTGGGCCAGGTTCATGCCCATCACGGTGTCGCCGGGATGGGTCAGCGCCAGGAAGACCGCGGCATTGGCCTGCGCGCCGGCATGAGGCTGGACGTTGGCGTAGTCGCAGTCGAACAGCGCCTTGGCCCGCTCGATGGCCAGGCGCTCGGCCACATCCACGTGCTCGCAACCGCTGTAGTAGCGCTTGCCCGGATAGCCCTCGGCATACTTGTTGGTGAACACCGTGTTCTGGATGGCCATCACCAGCGGACTGGCGTAGTTCTCGGAGGCGATCAGCTCAGCGTGGTCTTCCTGCCGGCGTTCCTCGCGCAGCACGGCTGCGGCCAACTCGGGATCGAACGTGGCGAGTGTCAGGGATGGTTCATACATGGGTGGGTCGTCCTGTGGTCTGGAATGCTCGGGTTCGATACGGGTGGGGGCGTCGATGCCCAGCTTCATGCCGCTGCTTCCTGCGGCGTCGTTTCGGAGGGCGCTGCAGGGCCGTCCGATGCGGTCGGCGACAGCAGGTGGGCGAGGCGCGCCACGATGTCGTCGATCTGCGCTTCGTCGCAGACCAGCGGGGGCAGCAGCCGGATGGTGTTGTCGCGGGTCACCGTGATGAGCAAGTGCTGTTCGGCCAGGGCGCGCCCAACCAGCTCATTGCAGTTCCTGTTCAGTTCGATCCCCGCCATCA
This sequence comes from Thauera sp., assembly GCA_040275625.1. Classification (GTDB taxonomy): domain Bacteria; phylum Pseudomonadota; class Gammaproteobacteria; order Burkholderiales; family Rhodocyclaceae; genus Thauera. The sequence continues at coordinate 4,688 of JBEOKH010000215.1, forward strand.
AGCCCTGGCCACGGATGGCGACCACGTCGGGGTGGCTGCCCAGTGCCCGCTGCAGGCCGTCGAGCAGGCGCACACCGAGCAGGGCGGCCCGCTCAGGCAGATTCTCGCGCGTCATGATGTCGAGCACCGAGCACGCGACCCGGCAAGCGAGCGGGTTGCCGCCAAAGGTCGAGCCGTGCTGCCCGGGTGAGAACAGGTCGGTGGCTTGCCCCCGCGCCAGGCAGGCGCCGATTGGAAAACCGTTGCCCAGCGCCTTCGCCAGCGTGACGACATCGGGCGTGATGCCCGCATGCTGGTGGCCGAACCAGGCGCCGGTCCGGCCCATGCCGGCCTGGATTTCGTCGACCATCAGCAGCCAGTCGTGTTGGTCGCACAGGGCACGCAGTCCGCGCAGGTAATCGGCTGCGGCAACCCGGATTCCCCCTTCGCCCTGCACCGGCTCGACGAGCACCGCCACGATATCGGGCCACTGCGCGGCAGCCTGGCGCGCCGCGTCGAGATCGTTGTAGGGCACGCGCAGGAAGCCCGGCATCAGCGGCTCGAAGCCGCGTTGTTTCGCGGGGTTGCCGGTTGCCGAGAGCGTTGCGAGGGTGCGACCGTGAAAGCCGTTCTCCATCACGAGGATCTGGGGCTGTGCCACCTGCTTGCGATGGCCATGCAGGCGCGCCAGCTTGAGCGCCGCTTCGTTGGCTTCTGCCCCCGAGTTGCAGAAGAAAGCCTTCTGCATGCCGGTCAATGCGCACAGGCGCTCGCCCAGCCGCTCCTGCCAGTCGATGCGAAAGACGTTGGAGGTGTGCAGCAGCAGCCCGGCCTGCTCGCTGATGGCGGCGGCGATCTCGGGGTGGGCGTGGCCCAGGCTGGTGACTGCGATGCCGGCAATGGCATCGAGGTACTCGAAGCCTTGTGCATCCCACAGGCGTGCGCCGGAGCCGCGGACGAAGGAAACGGGTTGGCGGGCATAGGCCCGCATCAGGTGCGACGCGTGGTATTGCATGATTGCTGCCTCAGGTAGGTGTCTTGGATAACGTGGGATGGGCTGGAGCAAGTCGAACCGAAGTGGCACGGAGAGCGTTTCGCCGTCATGGCTGGCTGCAGGGCGGTTCCGATTCGACGCCGTCGAGCCAGCGGGAGAACGCCGCCCGCGCAGCCTGCGGTAGCCGTGTTTGCAGGGCGCATGCCTGGGTTCGCAGTGCGCGCGGGTCGATTCCCGCCTGGGCCAGTTCGCAGGCGTGTCCGACCAGCCAGCGTTCGATCTGGCGCGGGTCTGCCTCCAGGTGGCATTGCAGCCCAAGCACATGGCGCCCGACCGAAAAGGCCTGGTTGGGGCACACATCCGTCCCGGCCAGCCGCAGCGCGCCGGGTGGAATGTCGAACTGATCGCCATGCCAGTGCATGACCGGCACGTTGCCCAGCGCGACCAGCGGCGAGGCTTGACCTTCCTGTGTCAGCGTCAGTGGCGCAAAGCCGATCTCTTTGGCACCCATGGGGGCCACGCTGGCGCCGAGCACGCGCGCGATGAGTTGCGCGCCCAGGCAGATCCCCAGCAGCGGGCGATGGCCGTCCAGCCGCCGACGCACCAAGGCCAACTCATCCACGATGAATGGATAGGCCTCGTCGTCAAAGGCGCCGACGGGGCCACCGAGCACCACCAGCAGGTCAGCAGCATCGACAGCGCGGGTGTTCAACGCATCTCGAGTTGCATCGACATACTCGATTGTGTAGCCGCGCGCTTGCAGCAGGGGTTCCAGCGTTCCCAGGTCTTCGAAATCCAGATGGCGAATGGCGATGGCGGTCTTCATGATCGGGGCTCCTGTGTTTGGGGGGTCGCTGGCCAATAGTGGCTGTCGGGCAAGGGGCGGGCGCCGAAGAGGGCCTGGCCGACACGCACCACGGTGGCACCTTCCTCGATGGCGATCTCGAAGTCGCCGGACATGCCCATGGACAGCTCATCCAGGCCAATACCTGCGGTGGCACTCTGGCGCAGTCGGTCCCGCAGCGTGCGAAGCAGGATGAAGCACTGCCGTACCCGTTCGGCCTCACTGGAGAACAGTGCGAGCGTCATCAGGCCGCGCACGCGAAGGGCAGAGAAGGCCGGCAGGGCGCGCACGAAGCCTGGGACATCCTCGGGTGCCAGGCCATACTTGCTGGCCTCGCCCGAGGTGTTGACCTGCACGAACACGTCCAGCGAGCGTCCCTCGACCTGCAGGCGGCGTTCCAGTGCCTCGGCCACGCGCAGGCTGTCCAGCGCCTGGAACTCGTCGGCGAAGCGCGCCACCATCCGCGCCTTGTTGGTCTGCAGGTGGCCGATGATCGACCAGCGCAGCCCACCGAGATCCTGCGTGGCTTCCCATTTGCGATGGGCCTCCTGCACCTTGTTCTCGCCCAGCATCCGGCAACCGGCCGCGTAGGCCATGCGAATACTGGCCTCGGGCTTGGTCTTGCTCACCGGGAGCAGGCGCACGTCCGCCGGATCGCGACCCGCGCGACGGCAGGCGGCGTCGATGCGTGCCCGCACGGCGGCCAGCTTGTGGCGGAAGTCCTCCACGGTGAGGGCCTCGGGATAACGTCCATGCGGGTCGTGATCACACAGGGCATCGACAGAGGGGCGCATCAGCTCACCCCCTTGTTAACGGGGGCGGGCGCCATTACCTGCCTTGGCGCTCGTTGGGGCAGGCGGCCGTTGAGCACCGCATGCGCCACCAGCCCGATCACCAGGCCCCAGAACGCACCGCCGATGCCCAGCAAGCTGATGTTGGCGGCTGCGGCCAGGAAGGTGATCAGCGAGGCCTCGCGCGCCTGTGCGTCGGCCATGGCGCCGGCCAGGCTGCCGCCGATGGCGCCCAGCAGCGCCAGGCCGGCCAGCGTGGTGATGAAGGTCGCCGGGAAGGCCATGAAGAGGGCGGCCAAGGTCACGCCGAACACCCCGACCAGGATGTAGAAGACCCCCGCGGCGATGCCGGCGATCCAGCGCCTGGACGGGTCTTCGTGCGCTTCCCGGCCGGTGCAGATCGCGGCCGTGATGGCGGCGATGTTGAACGCATGGGAGCCGAACGGTGCCATGAGCAGCGAACCGAGCCCGGTGACGGTCACGATGGGGTTCGCACTGGTCTTGAAGCCGTCGTTGCGCAGCACCAGCATGCCCGGCATGTACTGGCCGGTCAGCGTGATCAGGAACAGCGGCAGTGCCACGCTCAAGGTGGCGTTGAGCGAGAACGCCGGCATGGTGAAAACCGGCGCGGCGAGTTGCAATGACAGCCCGGACAGATCGACGCGATCCTCGATGAGCAGGAAGGCCAGCCCCAGCACCAGGATGCCTACCACGGCATAGCGTGCGGTGAAGCGCTTGAGCACCAGATACGCCATGATCAACAAGCCCGCCAGAACGGGGTCGATGCTCATGCCACCGAAGGCGCCGATGCCGAACTGCAGCAGGATGCCGGCCAGCAGCCCGGCGGCAATGCCCGGTGGGATCAGCCGGATGGCTTTCTCGAAGTACCCGGACAACCCCAATGCCACGAAGGCCGCCGCCGAGAGCAGGTAGGCACCGATCGCCTCGGCATAGGGCGTGGTCGCAAGTGCGGTGATGAGGAACGCGGCGGCCGGCGTGGACCACGCGGTAATGATCGGCTCGCGTGCCGTCCAACTCAGGACTATCCCGGTGACGCCCACGCCGATCGAGATCGACCACACCCAGGAGGCTGTCAGCTCCGGGCTGAGGCCGGCCACTTTCGCGGCCTGGAAGACGAGGATGAAGGTGCCTCCGTAGTTGACGATGACCGAGACCAGCCCGGCCACCAGGGGATGGGCGAGATCGCTCGGACAGATGGGTGAAGGCGAGGTGGATGACGACATGGCGGGCTTGGGGCTCCAGGAGAGTGGGGGATCGATCTGCTCCGAAAGCAGCTTTTTAAGCCTAAAATGGCCCGTTGTTCCCCACCACTTTCGTTAAGCGATACCAGCCAATTGTTCAAGCACGCTCAACTCGAATCGGTCAAAGCCTGGATTGGAGACCCCGCCCACGGCGCCTTGCCGCTGCATGCCCGCATTCAGCGCGCGCTCCGGCAGTTGATCCTTGAGGGCGCACTCGACGTCGGCAAACCGCTGCCGGCGTCGCGGGCACTTGCCAAGTCGCTCGGTGTCTCGCGCGATACGGTCGAGTCGGCATACAGCCAGCTGCATGCGGAAGGCTTCATCGAACGGCGCGTGGGGAGCGGCAGCTTCGTGTCCGAGCGGGCGCAGGCCTCGTCAAGGCGCGGCGCCGCGCGGCGCCCCGGGCCCCAGCGCGAGTCGGTGCGTCTGAGTCAGCGTGGTACGTCGATCCTTCAGGGCGGCGGTGTGCGCGACTTTCTTGCGCCAAGGCCGTTCGCCCCCGGGGTGCCGGAGACGCGCAGCTTTCCGCTGCGAACCTGGGAGCGCCTGGAACGACAGGTGTTGAAGGACTATGGCACCCAGGCCTTGCGGCATAGCCCACCCCAGGGCGTGGAGCCGTTGCGCCGCGCCATCGCGGACTACGTCAATCTTGAGCGGGGGGCGCGCGCCACGCCCGAGCGTGTGCTGGTGCTGACCAGCTCGCAACAGGCGTTGGCCCTGTGCGCAACCGTATTGCTCGACGCGGGCGACCGGATCTTCATCGAAGACCCCGTCTACCACGGTGCCCGCAAGGCGTTCGATGCCGCCGGGCTAGCGTGTGTCCCCGTGCCGCTCGACGACCAAGGCATGCAGGTGGCGCGCCTGCACGATGCGGCGAGCCCGGCCAGGGCGGTCTTCCTGACGCCCTCGCATCAGTTCCCGACCGGCGCGACGCTGGCGCTGGATCGGCGGCTCGCGGTGATCGAATGGGCGCGGCAGAACCAGGCCTGGATCATCGAGGACGACTACGACAGCGAGTTCCACTACGCCGGCAAGCCCACGGCCTGCGTGCAGGGGCTCGACCCGTACGATCGCACGATCTACATCGGCACCTTCACCAAGTCGCTGTTCCCCGGCCTGCGCATCGGTTACGTGGTCTTGCCGCCCCAGCTCGTGGCGCCCATGACCGTGGCGCGGACCCTGCTGGACGGGCACAGCGCATCCATCCCGCAGCTGACGCTGGCACGCTTCATCGAAGGGGGGCATTTCGGCGCCTATGTGCGCGCGATGCGTGGCGTCTATGCCGACCGGCTCGACGTGCTGGCAGGCCTCGTGCGCGCGCATCTGGCCGACTTCGTCGAACCGAGGGTGCCGGCAGGCGGAATGCAGATGCCCTGTGTCTTCACCCGCGACATCTCCGAGCGCGCGGTCATCGATGCCGCGGCGCGGGCGGGAATCGATCTCCTGGGGCTGACGGCGCTGCATGCTTCAACCAGGCACAGGGCCGGTTTCCTGATGGGGTTCGCGGCTTACACCCCGGCTGAACTGGAGACGGCGGTCGAGCGGCTCGCCAGGGTGCTTCGGGAACGGGAGCGCCGATAGCAGCATGTGGGCGGACGCATACAAATAGTCGGATGGAAAGCCCGAATCGGCGAAAGTGGGACGAGCCCCGCGAGGGGGCTCAAGTGAGGGTCATTCGTCACCGCATACCGTCAATCCCTGCAGTATCCGTGCATCGGCATCGAACACCAGCATGCGAACGTCGGCGAGTGCAGCCAGGTGCAGT